>NZ_JUEE01000191.1:0-85671 GCF_000802135.1 Desulfosporosinus sp. BICA1-9 | reverse complement strand
ACTAATACCATTTTAAGGGATGTACCCAAAGAAAAGATGCCCACACTTGAATTCTTGAAAAAGCTAACGGGTAAAGACTTTACAATCTGTCCTTGCTGTGGCGTTGGCCATCTCTGTAGAGCATCACCTAAATAGACATTAACTACATAATGTTTTTTAAGAATGCCACTTTATTGGGGAGGGGGAGTCTGTGTCATTTATGAAGCTTCAATTAACTTTGGTATTAATTTCGGACTGAAGATACATAGTATTTCGAAAAACGATTGAAATAAACAAGGCTGGGGATCTTAATTTCCCCATAGCGACGAACATCACGCAGTTTAGTCCAATAAAATTATCCAAAGTCAGGTTCCATTCGTAAAATAACCAAACTTATGTGCTTATATGCTTATCCAGCAGATGAGCCTTTTATTTACCCTGACTTCGGATAGTTCCCTATTCATTATGCAAAGTAAACGTCTAGAAACATTGTGTTTACGTTATTGTCCCTAATTTTACTTTGCATAATTTCTATCTACTAAATGAACTCTTCCGATACTTAAATAGCCGATATGTATCTTGACTGTTGACGCTGAATTAAAAAGTCCGAAAGCTGACGGTCTTGCCTGTCCCTAAGTTGACGAATATAATGACCATGACGTTATCCTTGAAGAAAGGAGAAAGACGCCTCTCTTTAGATGTGGTACTGCTACAACAGCATCACTAGAGACGTCTTCCCAACTAACATGATCATTGTATCAAATTATTCGCTAGTTGAGAAGAAAGATAAGACTGGCGTTTTTTGTTAGGAGTGCGGAAATC
Organism: Desulfosporosinus sp. BICA1-9; assembly: GCF_000802135.1. Classification (NCBI taxonomy): domain Bacteria; kingdom Bacillati; phylum Bacillota; class Clostridia; order Eubacteriales; family Desulfitobacteriaceae; genus Desulfosporosinus; species Desulfosporosinus sp. BICA1-9. The sequence goes on along the minus strand of NZ_JUEE01000191.1, from coordinate 84,870 downwards.
ATACCTTGCCCTTGTTGTGGAAAACTCTTAATCGTCATAGGCAGTCGTCATCGTGTATGGTATAAAAGTTCTGGAGGAAGATCAATACTCATTATTCGCAGACTTCGCTGTGAGTCATGTTTCAAGATTCACCATGAATTGCCGGACTTGCTCGTTCCTTACAAACGCTACGATGCGGAAAGTCTTGAAGGTGTATTAAACGAACCACCACGTACTGATATTGCCGTGGATGAATCAACGATCTTACGTTGGAAACACTGGTTTCGCACGTGGGTAGTTTATGCTCAAGGCTGCTACAAGCGATTCTATTGCGGCGTGAAGTTCCGAGTCGCAGTGTCAGCCAAATCATTCAAATCCTAGAATGGGAAGGAAAAGCACAACCCAAGCAACTTAAACGGAGTACTTTACAAGAAAAGCTTATGGAACGTGGATATAGCTCCCGGACCATGCGGATGTATACGAATGACGGAGCTGCGGCTCGAAGGTTCCAGAAACGGCATCGCAATCAATTATGGCAATCCGACATTAAATATGGACCCTTTCTTCCGATCGGTCCAAACGGTACCCTTAAACAAGTGTATCTCGTTTTGTTTATTGACGATGCAACACGCTACGTTCTTCACGGTGAGTTTTATCCAACGCTTGATCAGGCCATTGTGGAAGATTGCTTTCGAAAGTCTATCCAACAAAATGCGCTTCCTGAGGCTGTCTACTTTGACAATGGAAAGCAGTACCGCACTCGATGGATGGGTCGGACCTGCTCTAAACTAGGTATCCGATTGTTGTTTGCCAAGCCATATTCTCCTGAATCTAAGGGGAAGATAGAACGCCTGAATCGTGTGGTTCAAAGCTTCCTTAATGAAGTCCTGCTCGAAAAACCAAAAACCTTGGATCGACTTAATACCTGGTTTCAATCATGGCTTAGCGAATGCCACCAAAACAAGCCTCACACTGCACTGGGAGAGACGGCGAGCCCCGAAACTGCGTATCGGAGCGATCGCTCACCACTTCGATTCGTAGAACCTGAAATCTTAACGAATGCATTCCTCCATAGCGAAGAGCGCAAAGTGGACAAGTCCGGTTGCATTAGCTTTATGGGAAAGAAATACGAGGTAGGGCTACTATTCGTCGGAAGAAAGGTTCAAGTTGTCTACGATCCTGCTGACATCACGGAGTTGACCATAGAATTCGAGGGTCATGCACCTTGGACTGTTCGTGAGCTTGTCATCAGGGAATGGTCTGGAAAGCGTCCGGCGCTGCCGGATCATATGCAACCAGAAAAAGCGGACGAATCGCGTTTACTTCGTGCAGCCGAGGAGCAGAATAAGCAACGAAACGAACGGCAAGCGCCTGCCGTCTCCTACCGAACAGTTCGGAAGGAGGCCGACAAGCATGTATGAATCTTTCTACGGGCTGAGTCACACACCCTTCTCAAGGGATATTCCCACCGATAAATTGTACCTATCGAGCATACTGGAAGAAACACTTGGTAGGCTCGAATATGCAGCAGAGCGTCAGTTATTTGCCGTCATCACCGGCGACTGTGGGACGGGAAAAACGACGACGATTCGCCGGTTTGCGAAAACGCTCGATCCGGCGAAGTACAGGATTTTATACCTGTCCGATTCAAAGTTAACACCCCGTCACTTTTACAAAGGGATGCTTGAGCAACTTGGATACGAGTCGAAGTTCTATCGTGGCGATGCCAAACGCCAACTGCATCGGGAGATTGAATTGATGCGCGGAATTCATCGATTGCAGGCAGTTGTCGTCGTGGACGAAGCGCATTTGCTGGATAAAGAGATGCTGGAGGAAGTTCGCTTTCTACTTAATATGAAGATGGATGCAGAGAGCCCCATGGCGCTCATTCTTGTCGGTCAGAACGAGCTATGGGATCGTCTACATCTGCAGGCTTACACCGCGATTCGCCAACGTATTGATTTACAATGCAAGCTGTCACACTATGATCGGGCAGAGGCAGAGTCCTATATGAAACAGCACTTAGCTTATGCGGGTGCAACCAGCGACATTTTTTCAGACCAGGCGATCGACGATATTTATCGTTTCTCCAGCGGTGCCGCCAGACTCATCAACAAGTTATGTACGCATTGCCTCCTCTACGGTTCGCAGAACGGTCACCGAATTATTGATGACCGGATGGTAAAACGTGTGATCGAGGGGGAATTGTCATGAATCGACCAGGCTTGGAAGACTATTTCATCAAAACGGGGTTCTATGATCTCCTGCCGATAGCCTTGAAATTAGCTAAGACTCTAGATTATGACCATTCTGAGATGATTGAAGCCATCTGTAAAGTCCATGATAAGTTTAATCAGTATCCACCGACTAAAAACAGAATCGCTTGGTTCAGACTGGTTTTTGAAGAGAAGTTGAAAGAGGCTAGGGCAGATATTCTGGCCTTTAAGGCAACAACAGATCATCTGCGAGAAAAAGCTAGTACATAAGAACGGAATGAAGTTGATCGTTCACTAATAAAACGATGGAAAACCGATGTAAATTGGTGTTGCTCTGATGTATTAGTTGTCATCCCACACACCAAAATGAGGAGGTAAAAAGGTGCCTAGACAGTCTATTGAACTACCTGATAAAGTAAAAAAAGGTCTTGATAATATGGCTACGGCTTTTGGGATGACGCAAAATGCTCTTATTAGTCTTGCTGTCGCCACGATGGTTGTAAAATATGAAGCTGAAGGAACAAGGATTTTCTTTGATTTAATCTCGCTACCAACAAAAGCCAAATAGCCATTGCGGTTGTTGAAACATTTATACCCTTACCTGGCCAAGGTCACAATTGAACACTCTGTTAAACGTTGCGGTGAGAGAGACGGACTGACTGACGGATATCATTTGCATTTTTGGTCAGCTTATCTGTCTACCGCCGGACACCTTACGCCGTCAGGTTTAGGATATTAAACGGCATCAGTAACACTTGACTAACACAATAACTAATTGGAAGTAACTTAAGCTACGCAGTATTGTTGTGGGCGCTCACTTTAATTGATATTAAAGGAGCGTTTTCTGCCCAATTTGTTGAAAATGCTTGGGCTAGGTGTGGCAGAAGATTATGATTTATAATATCACGGTTGAAGAACTAGACTTCATGCTCGACGAATATTACAAATTAGAGGGTAGGATAGTCAAGGACGATGTTAAATAGGCCTTTGCATTTGGGGGAAGCTTGAAAAGCCAGAACGATTTTGACGTTTTGGCTTTTGTTTTTTGATATTTCGGATTCATTGCAGGATTATTTTGAAAGTTTGTTGAATTCTAAACAAGTGAAGGCATGTTGATGCTGACCAAAAGTCCGATACTTCCCATAAGCAATAACCTTATTTCAACCTAGTAAAATTCAAAAAGGGTAGTGGTAAATATGGTATTTAAGCGAAGATGGAATTTATTAATTCTTGTTTTTTTAATAATAGCTTGCTTAAATGGCTGTACATCAAATAAAAAACAAGATGTAATTATTAAGGAAGATATTTTAAAACCTTCTGAAGTTAATGCCACTGACCAATATAATAAAGAAAGTAAAAATGTTGAAGAGTATGTGGGAATTTATGCACTTGGTAGTTACGAGTATTTTACCGATCATAAAATTGGATTAATGAAAGCTGGCGAAGCTCTAAATGTAAAGATAGAATACATGGGTCCTCCGGATAATAATATCGATGAAATGATAAAGTGTTTTGATTATGCTATCAGTAAAAAGGTTGCAGGAATAGTAGTATTTGGCGCGAACGATCGTCTTGCAGCAATGATTGACAAAGCTGCTGATTGTGGTATTCCTTCAGTTACAGTAGATGGTGACATTAAGAATAGTCAAAGAATTGCATTTGTAGGCACTGGGAATTATAATGCAGGATATTTGGGCGGCAACACACTTGCTAAAATCCTAAATGGGAAGGGACAAGTTGCTATTCTTACCGAACCCGAAGTTGAATTGCACAGAGAAAGAACCAGTGGTTATACTGATGCTTTAGGTAAAACAGCTGGAATTAAAATTGTAGAAATCGCAGACACAAAAGCTAATCATGAAGACGCTCATAAAGCTGCTTTAGATATTCTTAATAAATATCCGGAGTTAGATGCAATTGCATGTACTGATTACTTTGGAGGAATTGCTGCTTCTGTTGCGTTGGAGGAGGTAAATAAGCAAGGCAAAGTAAAAATTCTAGCAATGGATAGAAGTCAATACGTTCTAAAAAAAATTGAAGATGGAGTAATCACTGCGACACTTGTTCAACAAACTGCATTGATGCCATTCTATGCAATGCAGATATTATATAACTATAATCATAATCTTGTTCCTATCGTTCCGAATACTAAAGATGCTGGGATTACAGGTACTCCGGTATATATTGATACAGGAGTTTTTATAATTGACATGAAAAATTACAAATCTTTTATGAGAAATTAATGCGAGAAGGATTTTTTGCAATGAGAAGTAGTTCTTTTATAAGGAAAATGAATTTACAGAATAAATTAATGGTCATATTTAGTATAGCATTTGTAGTACCCTTTATAGTTTTTGGGTTTCTTTCCTATTTAAATATTCAAAATACCCTGCAGAAAAAAACTCTTATCTCTAATAGTGATATTATTAAACATATGCAAATAAGTATAGATGTTTATTTTGAAGATATTGAAAAAATTGCTGAAAATATTATTAAGGACAAATCTTTTAATTCGGGAATTGGTAAACAGGAAGAAGATTATAAGGATAAAATCAAATATATTACAAGCAATGAAGAATTATTTGGGAAACTCAGTAATATCTTGATACAAAAAAAAGAAGTTATGTCAGTTTACCTTTATACAAGATCGAACATTTCCTATTTTGTTAATTTTGAGGATACAATAGATCAAAAATATACCCCTAAAAATGAACAGTGGTTTATTCAGGCCATAGAGGAGGGAGAAGGGCCAACTATACTCGCGCCATTTATCGACTTGCAAACAAATAGGAAATCCTTGAAGGTTATTCCTGTAATTTACCCGATAAAAGGTTTTTCAAAGGCTGGGGGAGTTCAAAGTTCTAACATTGGAATTATGCAGTTAAATGTCAATTTCAATATACTCCGTGACTTTTGCAGCATAAATGACAATGAAGAAAAAGATATTTATGTTGTGGATAAATATGGGGATACAATATATAGTAACAAAGGGGATGCGGTTAAAACACATATAAAAGATACAATTTGGAACACTGTACAACAAAACGGCGAGGGAAATTTTGTGGTTAACACAAATGGTAACCAAAATGGCATAAGTTATAAAACATCCGAATACACAGGATGGACCATTATTATGGTTGCGAATAATCATCAGTTGATAAAAGATATGACCTATATAAAAATGTATACGATAATTTTCATTATCGTTATTCTTTTTCTCTTTTTATTCTTATCAATTTTCATTTCCAGAAGTATATCCCGTCCGATAAAACTACTTGAAGATATAGTGACCCAAATTGAGACAAAGCAATTTGAGGTTCCTTTACAGATAGAAAAAAAGGAGCATATAGGACTGCTGAGTGATCATTTCAATAAGCTGGTGGATGCAATAAATAATATGTTGATGAAAATTAATTATCATCACCAAAAGGAAAAGGAACAGGAATATAAGATTCTTGAAGCTCAAATTAATCCTCATTTTATTTATAATTCTTTAAATGCAATCAGGTGGATGGCTACGATGCAGCATGCTAACGAAATTGCTAATTTAATAATATCTCTAATCAACTTATTAAAATCATCTATTAAATTGGGACAGACTTTTATTTCCATTGAGGAGGAAATTAATCAGATAAGGGACTATATATCATTACAGCAACTTAGGTATTACGATAGCTTTACTGTTGAATTTCACATGGATGAAGAAGTTAAAAGTTACAAGACAATCAAGTTTGTACTTCAGCCGATTGTTGAGAATGCTATATTCCATGGGCTTGACCATGAAAAAATGAATGGTAAAATCGAAATAAGTATTGCAAAGTTTGATGATTTTATTGAATACTGTGTGAAAGATAATGGGAAAGGAATGGATAAAGACACTCAAAAGAAACTTTTAGATAAATGCGTCAAGGAAAAGGGCTTCAATGGGATTGGTATTAATAATGTAAACGAAAGAATTAAAAACTATTTCGGAACAGATTATGGAATAAATATCCAAAGTGAAATAGGGGAAGGAACCTCTGTTAGTATTATAATACCGTGCATTTTATATGAGGGGGAGGAGTTGAATGATAAGGGTATTGATCGTTGATGATGAGCCGCTGGTTCGTATAGGTATTAAAAGTACTTTGAGCCAATGTGAGTGTAATCTGGAGATTGTAGGAGAAGTTTCAAATGGAATAAAGGCGAAGGAAATATTAAGCAAAACCGAGGTTGATCTTGTCCTAACCGATATAAAAATGCCGGAGTTTAACGGAGTTGAGCTAATAAAATGGATTAAGGAGAGCCAGCTGAATATAAAAGTAGTGGTTCTAAGCTGCTATAACGACTTTGAATTTGTAAGAGAGGCGTTTACTTATGGGGCCTTTGATTATATCTTAAAGTATGATATTGACGTACAGTCAATTAATAATATTGTTTGTAAAGTAAAAGAGGATATAGATAAAGAAAGGCAGACATCTAAAGCTGCAAGGGCAGGAAATAACTCACGGGAAAGAATCAATACAGATATAAGAATTATTAAAAATAACATCTTGAAAGAACTCTTGACAGGCGGTAATGATTTTGAGCGCAGTCAAGTAACTGTACAACTGCAAAGGGCCAATATTAGTTTTAATTGTGCTGCTTTGTTTAGGGTCGTTTGTTTTGAAGTTGATTACCCGTACGAATATGATAAGCGCTTTGCAAATAAACCTGCAACATTATGCAGTGAGGAAGTTAAAAATGCGATCAGTGAATATATTAGAACGATTTGCAGCTTCGAAATTTATTGCGAAAGTAATTATCGATATTTTATAATACTGGATGTATCTGAAATTAAAGATAAGCTAAGCGATCCGCAAAGTATTTTGGATACATTTGTACATATGCGGTATCTATTATCAAAATATTTAAATCTTTCTGTTTCTATAGGTATTAGTACTGAACTTCTCGGATATGAAAATTTGCCTGAGTTGTACAAACAAGCCTTAAATGCTATTGATAATAAAATTTTCGAAGGAGCAGGTTTTATTGCTTGTTATGATAATACAAATAGCAAGAAGCATATTTGCTGTGAAAATATAGAAAAAATTAAAGCGAAAATAATTAAAGAAATAACACTTGAAAATTTCCATGGAATTATCGGCCTTTTGGCGCAGTTAAAGAAGGAATTTCATGTTGTAGAAAAAGATGTTTCGGCATATGAAGTAAAACTTACATATGTGTCTTTAGTTGAAGTCATAAAAGTACATTTTCATAATGAGTTGAAGGAGTTTGAATCAACAGGATTAGAAGGAATAAAAGATCTTAGGCAGGTTAATTTCTTAAATGACTTGCATGATCAAATTGTGGATGTGGTCATAAGAATTGCAAATATTAAAATCAGCATTCTGATAAAAAAAGATTATTCAGAGGGTGTGTTGCAATCTATAAATTATATCAATACACATTTCAGCGAAGAAACGTTAAATTTAACTAAAGTTGCAGAAATTATAGGCTATAGCTCTGCTTATACCAGCCGTATATTTAAACAGGAGACCGGAAAATATCTCATCGAATATATAAATGAAGTAAGAATATGGTATGCCAAGAAAATGCTTGAAAATCCCAAAAATAAGGTTTACCAGGTAGCGGAAAAAGTAGGATATGCCAACTATAATTATTTTAGTAGGATATTCAAAAAAATAACTGGAGTGAGCCCGTCCGAATATATAGGGGAATAGTAATAATTCTGAAATGACTGCCTTATTTTTGGGTGAGTTCTCCAAGGATTGTATTATATAATATTTTGTCGTCCTTTTATCTGCATTAATATAAATAACTAAATATTCTGCCTAATAAGATGATTTAACAAAATAGTATACATTTTGATATAATTTTAAAACATGTGCCTTGTCACATGTTTTTTTTATATTCAATAAATACATGAAACCTATATAGATAGAACATTTATAATTTTCTCTTATTAAACTACGATGTAATTAGAAAAAATAAGAGGAGGACGACTTCGTGTTGAAAAAAGTATTATTTCTTCTAATTGGGTTAACTCTGGTAATGGGTTTGTCTGTTGGGTGTTCAAGCGACACAAAAGACAACAATACAACAGCAAGTAATAAGGAATCTTCACAGCAGCAGGTAGCCAAGCCGGTTTCAGATGAACTGTATATAGGGGTGTATTGCCTCGGAAACTTGGAGTATTTCTATGACCATAAGATTGGACTTAAAGCAGCAGGCGATATGATGGGAGTTAAAACAAAGTATGTAGGTCCACCTGATTATGATATCAATGCAATGGTTGCAGCATTTGAACAGGCTATTGCTGAAAAGCCGGCAGGCATAATTACTTTTGGAGCGGAAGACAGTTTAGTGCCGGTAATCAATAAAGCTATTGATGCAGGTATTCCGGTCATAACGGTTGATGGTGATGTTAAGAAATCGAAAAGAACTGCATTTGTGGGAACAGGAAACTACAATGCCGGCTTTTTGGGGGGGACTAAACTTGCTGAAGCTCTGGGAGGCAAGGGAAAGGTTGCCATGCTGACCGAACCAGGAGTGAGCTTGCATCAAGATAGAGAAAAGGGATATGAAGATGCGCTTAAACAATTCCCTGATATAGAAATTGTTCAAATAGGGGATACAAAAGCAGATCCTGTTAATACTCTGCAGGTAATATCTGCAATCTTGCAAAAAAACCCTGACTTGGCAGGAATAGGTTGTACGGATGCAGTTGGAGGCGCATCGGCGGCTACTGCTGTTGAGGAAGCCGGACGCATAGGCAAGGTCAAAATAGTTTCTATGGACAGAGACAGACAGGTTTTGGAGAAAATCGGCAAAGACATCGTAATGGGAACAATAGTTCAGAAATCAGCAATGATGCCTTTCTATGCCTTAGAGATACTTTATACTATGAAGCACGCTAATGTAGAGATTTCTACAGACAATGCCAAAGCCGGTCTTACCCTAGCTCCCACTAATATCGATACAGGTGTTATATATGTAGATAAGAGTAATGCCCAATATTTTATTAGGAATGTCAAGTAATAAGACACAATTGTGATTCCATACTGAGACTCAGTCTGTTTTTCAACGGCCTGAGTCTCAGTAAGCCTATATTTCCCTGAAAGAAGGTAATCTAATGAATGAAGAACTAATTTTAGAGGTTAAAGGAATATTCAAGAAATTTCCTGGAGTACAGGCGCTTGGAGGAGTCGATTTCCAGCTGAGAAAAGGTGAGGTTCACGCCATAGTCGGTGAAAATGGGGCAGGAAAAAGTACGCTCATGCATATATTGGGTGGTATTCATAAGCCGGATGCAGGTGAAATATTTATCAATGGAAAAAAGACAGAATTTCATAACCCCTTAGATGCAGTAAATAGTGGCGTAAGTATTGTGTTTCAGGAATTAAGCCTTGTAAACGGTATGAGTGTGGCAGAAAACATATTTCCCAACAGACAGCCGGTGAGAAAGATGGGATTAATTAATTTTAAAAAACTTTTTGAGGATACTACTGAGATTTTGAAAACCTTTGAAGAAACTATCAACCCGAGTATACCTGTTAAGCATTTATCTATTTGCCAGCAGCAGGTCGTTGAGATTCTAAAGGCTATATCAAAGAACCCCCAGGTACTGATTTTAGACGAACCAACATCTTCACTAAGTCAATACGAAACTAATAGGCTGTTCGAAAATATTAGGAAATTGAAAACAAAGGGAATGTCTTTTATTTATATTTCACATCATCTCCATGAAATATTTGAAATAGCTGATAGGGTGACAGTGCTCAGGGATGGGAAATATGTGGATACAGTAAAAGTATCTGATATCGATGAAGCAAAAATAATAAACCTTATGGTCGGTAGAGAAGTCTCCAATCAATACATTAAGAGAAATGCAAGGGTAGAAAACAATAAAGTAGTATTGAAAGTTCAAGGATTAACCCATAAGAAATACTTTAAAGATATCTCCTTTGAAATAAAGCAAGGTGAAATAGTTGGTTTTGCGGGTTTAGTAGGGGCTGGAAGGACGGAAATAGCAAAGACAATTTTCGGTTTGGAAAAATATGAAGCTGGCAGTATATTCGTGGATGGAAGAAAGGTAATTGTAAATTCTCCCAAAGATGCGATGAACGAAGGAATTGCCTATACTACTGAGAATCGGAAGTTTGAAGGCTTATTCCTCGAAATGAATATCAAACAGAATTGTGTTGTTCCACAATTAGAAAGCTTTGCTAAGGGTATGACAGGTTTTTTGGATGAACATAAAATGGAAGCATTCTCAGAAGATTATGTAAAAAAGCTCAATATAATAACACCTTCAATTGGTCAAAAGGTAAGAAATCTCTCAGGTGGGAACCAGCAAAAAATACTGCTTTCCATGTGGTTAGGTATAAATCCGAAGGTTCTCATCATCGATGAGCCCACTAAAGGGGTTGATGTGGGAGCAAAAAGCGAAATATATGATGTTCTCAGAAAATTGGCCGATTTAGGTATCGGGATTATGGTAATTTCTTCAGATCTATTAGAAGTACTGACCCTAAGCGACAGAATTATAGTAGTCAAAGATGGTGAAATACGAGGTGTGCTTAACAATGCTGAGGCGACTGAAGAGAACATCATAGCCTATGCAGCTGGCGTTTAGTTAAGACATTGAAAATAGATATAACTAAAACTTGGAGGTATAAGCATGAAAGAATTAGTTGAAACAAATGAAGGCTCCTTGGCACCCAAAAAGCATAGCTTAATGAGATTATTAGAGGTTAGAGAGCTGGTTTTAATCGTTTTAATATTACTTGGTGGATTCGCGATGAGTCTGGTTTCCCCAATTTTCCTTAATCCAGCGAATCTTTTGGCTATACTTTTAGGGGTATCGATTGATGGTATAATTGCAGCAGGAATGACTGTATTACTTGTGTCCGGTGGGTTTGATTTATCAGTTGGGTCCACCTTAGCTTTGAGCGGAATAGTTACCTGCCTATGTATAAAAGCGGGCTTTCCTGTGCCTCTTGCGGTCAGTACAGGAATCCTCTCAGGGGCACTGGTTGGGTTGGTGAACGGATTAATAGTTACAAAATGGAGAATACATCCTTTTATTGTTACACTAGGGATGCTATCTATCGTCCGTGGATTTGTTCTTATTTTAGCAAAAGGCGTTACTATTGTTGAGTTACCTAAGTCTTTCACTATTTTGGGACAGGGAAAGGTTTTCGGGGTACAATTTCCGATAATCATTACAATTATTGTGATAATACTAGGCGACATACTCCTAAGAAAGACCAGATTTTTCAGGCAGAGTTATTACATTGGCGGAAATGAAAAAGCAGCTATTATGACAGGTATAAAAGTTAATAAAGTTAAAATCATTAGCTATGTTATTGTTGGGGCACTGTCTGCAATGGCAGGTGTACTGATAGCTTCAAGGCTTGGTGCTGCATCGGTTAATATCGGCGTGGGTGAGGAGCTAAAGGTAATTACAGCGTGTGTAATTGGTGGAGCAAGCCTAAACGGTGGAGAAGGAAGCGTTGTCGGTGCATTTTTAGGAACTCTGTTAATGGCTATTCTTCTTAATTCCCTTAATTTATTAGGAATTGACGTTTACTGGCAAAACGTTGCAACAGGTGTAATACTAATCGCTGCCGTAGTTCTTGATACCGATTTGAAGAGAAGGAGAGAGGATGCTGCTCAATAATTCAATGAGAGGGGTAAAATAATGAGGTTAAGCGGAAAAGTAGCAGTAGTAACTGGAGCAGGAGCAGGTATCGGCAAGAGCATAGCTGAGATATTTGCAAAAGAGGGCGCAAAAGTAGTTGTCAGCACAAGAAGAGCCGCCAATGGGCAGCCTGTAGCCGCTGAGATAGTCAGAAACGGTGGCCAAGCAATATTTGTGAAGTGTGACGTATCAATTGAGGAAGATATAAAGGTCATGATTGAGAAAACCCTTGAGGAATACGGAAGAATAGATGTCCTGGTAAACAATGCCGGAGTCAATTTTGTGAAGTCCTTCGAGGAGCTAAAGCCAGAGGACTGGGACAGGGTTATGAACACAGATTTAAGGGGAACATTCCTGTGTTCATGGTATTCCATACCTCATATGTTAAAGCAGGGTAAAGGAAATATTATAAATATTACCTCAGTACATACCCTTGCAGGCTTACCCGGAGCGGCGCCATACGATGCGGCAAAATGGGCAGTGGTGGGATTGACCAAGTCCATGGCGGTGGAGTTTGCATCAAGAAACATCAGGGTAAATGCTCTGTCTCCGGGACTTATCGACACACAAATATGGGACGATATCAAGGCCGCTGCTCCCGACATGGGCGAGTGCCTTACCTACTGGAAATCAAACATACCTGCAGGACGAGTCGGTACTCCGGAAGAGATTGCCTATACAGCAGTATTTCTGGCAAGTGATGAGGCAAGCTACATTACTGGGGCAAACATAGTTGCGGATGGTGGTATGACAAGCCAGCTGATTAGTCAGGAGCCTTTTAAGTCAAAGAGTCTGGAAGGTGGAAGCCACGGATAATTGGGCAGGTCTGTGAGGAGGAAGTCAAATCGATGAATAAACTGGAATTGGTCATAGATCAAAAGGCAATGCTAGGAGAAGGGCCGATCTGGGACTGTGAAAACAAAGTCCTGTATTGGCTGGATATTTTAGCCTGTGAGCTGCATGTATTCAATCCTGACAAGCATAGCGACAGAGTGATAGAAACAGGACAGCTTATTGGAACTGTGGTACCGAGAGCAAAAGGCGGAGTGGTTCTGGCAATGGAGAAAGGTTTATACTTTTTGGATACAGTAACAGGTGAAACTGCCTTTATAGCAGACCCTGAATCCGACCGTACGGAGAACCGGTTCAATGACGGCAAGTGCGACCCTGCTGGACGGCTCTTTGTCGGAACTATGCACAAGGAAGGGAAGGGTTCAGGGGGAGCGCTCTATTGTCTGGACACTGACTTAAGCCTAGGAAAAGTATTGGACAGTATTTCCATATCCAATGGCATAGCTTGGAGTCATGACCATAAAACGATGTATTACATTAACACCCCAGTCAAGAAGGTTTGGGGGTTCGACTATGCCATTAGAACCGGTGAAATATCCAATAAGAGAGTTGTGATTGATGGTAAAGCGGAAGAAGGCTTCTTTGACGGCATGACCATTGATGAGGAAGGAATGCTGTGGATCGCCCACTTCGGAGGTTTCAAAGTGACAAGATGGGAACCGCAGACGGGTGGGAAGCTTGACGAGGTTATGCTGCCTGTACCAAATCCGACAGCCTGTGCCTTTGGCGGAGAGGGGCTTGAAGACCTATATATCACTACGGCAAGACTCGGCCTTTCGGATGAGGAACTAAGACAATATCCAGAATCCGGAGGGCTCTATGTTATAAGACCCGGGGTAAAGGGCGTCAAATCATACAAATTTGGAGGATAACATGAGAGCTTTGGTTAAATACGAAAAAGGGATAGGAAAGCTGGAAATGCGGGAGGTGCCGGTACCCAGCCCGGGGCCTGGCGAGGTGCTTGTAAAGGTTGAGGCGGTCGGGATATGTGGGACAGATCTCAAGATACGGGACGACCATTTTATATACAATCCTCCGGTGATACTAGGACATGAATTTTCAGGCGCGGTAGCCATAGTGGGTGAGGGCGTGAAGCAGTGGAAAATAGGAGACCGGGTAGTCAGTGAACAACATACGCTGGCCTGCGGACACTGCCGGTACTGTCTTACCGGAAAGCGCCAGTTCTGTCTCTCCAAGAGGTCACCCGGATACTTGATAGACGGAGCCTTTACGGAATATATCAAGGTTCCGGCGTCCCTTTTGCATAGGATGCCGGAGGGAATGAGCTTTGAGGAAGCGGCGGTAATAGAACCGATGGCGGTAGCTGCCTATGGGATACTGGGCAGGTGCGGCATAGAACCCGAGGATTATGTCGTAATACTGGGTTGCGGGCCCATTGCCCTTCTGGCGCTGCAGCTGGTGGTGGCCGAAGGAGCATCGAGGGTACTTCTGACTGGAATAGATGCGGATGAGAAGACCCGATTTCCTGCTGCCAAGGGGTTTGGCGCCTACAGAACGGTAAACGTGATGAAGGAAGACCCGGTGAGCATCGTGATGGCAGACACGGGCGGCATGGGGGCGGATGTGGTCATCGACTTGTCGGGTGCGCCTAAGGCAATTGTACAGGGCTTTGACCTGCTCAGAAGAGATGGAAGGTTCTGTGCCCTTGGATTGCCTACCAGTGATGTGCCGATGCCCTGGGCCAAGGTTGCCCTGAAAGCGGTCAACTTAGTCTTCAGCTACAGCTCGGATTTTGAGAGCTGGGAAAGATGTTTGTCCATGATCCAGTTGGGAAAGGTCAACCTCAGAGAATTTACAAGCGATATCTATTCTCTGGAAAGCTGGGAAGAGGCATTTGATAAAGCAGCAAGCGGAGAGGCTTTGAAGGTGATTATCAAGCCATAAAAGGAATATGGATTAAACCTTTCTCCTTCAGCAAGGAGTATATGGACGCTTGGTAGTTCGCCATGAGATCAGCCGAATTTAAGCTGATCTCATGGCGACTTTTCGTTATGTAATCCGTGTAGCACTATATCGGCTAGGCAGGTTGGAGACCGTTAATTCTATGGAATCTCCCTAAGTGGCTTTATAAAAATATTCTGAATATAAGACACCGAATATGAATTCTAACTAATTGTTGTCTCAAAGCTAAAGTTCTATAATTTAAATCAATTCAAGATAATTAATTCTAAAAGGTGGGTTATTAATGAAAGCAGATAGGATTCTCGGTCCTTCAAAGATAAGTATTGACGAATTGCCGTTTATTCAGATTGAACCTAAGTGTTTGGAGGATAATATGTCGTTGGTATCAATAAAAAATATCAGCAAGCAGTTTTTTGGTGTAAAAGCGCTAAATGAAGTTAATTTTGAATTGAAACGAGGAGAAGTTCATTCTCTTGTTGGGGAAAACGGAGCAGGTAAATCTACACTGATGAACGTTCTATCCGGTATTATCAAGCCTGATAAAGGTGAGCTGGTACTAGACGGTGAATTGATAAGTTTTGAAAAATATAACCCCCAAGTAGCATTGATGAAAGGAATATCTCATGTGCATCAAGAATTAAGCCTTTGTCCAAATATGTCAATTGCAGAAAATATTTTTTTCAACAGATCACCTGTAAATAAGTATGGAGGCATGGTTTTTAAAAAGCTTTTTGAGGATACTTCGGAATTACTTAAATACTTTGAAATAAAGGGAAATCCAAATTTACCTGTCAAGTACTTGTCTTTTGGGATAAGACAGCAGGTGGAGATATTAAGAGCCATTTCACAAAACGCTAAAGTTATAATATTTGATGAACCAACGACGGGTATAAGCGAAAGAGAAGTAAAGATACTTTATAAAGTAATTCAACAATTGAAGGAAGCTGGAAAAGCGATCATATATATTTCGCATAAATTAGAAGAAGTGCTGGAATTATCAGACAGGATTACTGTCCTCCGAGATGGTAAGGAAATAAAGACCCTGGATAAAAAAGAGAGTACTAAAGATTTGATTATATCTTTAATGGTAGGAAGAGAAATCGCAAATTTATATCCTACTAAAACAAAAGTTCCTGGGTCTGAAATTGTACTGGAAGTTGAAGGAGTATATAAAAAAGAAGTTTTAAAAAAAATTGACCTTAAACTAAAAAAAGGTGAAATTCTTGGTCTTTATGGACTTGTTGGCGCTGGACGATCGGAGCTCTGTGATACTATTTTCGGAATCATAAAGAAGGATAGAGGAACTATAAAGATTGATGGGAAACCCATTGAAATTAGAAAACCTGAAGAAGCCATAAAATATGGAATAGGATATCTTCCGGAGGACAGAAAAAGTCAGGGTCTTTTCCTAGAAATGTCTATAAAGTTGAATATAATTGCATCTAAGCTTAAAAGCTATACTACTTTGGCTTTCATAATGAACAGTCAAAAAGAAAAAATAATTTCCTCAGAATATGCAAAGAAGCTTTCAGTATCTACAGATGACATTGAAAAAAAAGTTAAACAATTAAGTGGAGGTAATCAGCAGAAAGTGATGCTTGCAAAATGGCTGGCTATTTGTCCGAAAATATTAATCATAGATGAGCCTACAAAAGGAGTGGACGTTGGAGCAAAATCTGAGATTCACAGAATATTAAGAGAACTGGCGGACGGCGGAGTAGCAGTCATTATGGTATCATCAGAATTGCCTGAAATACTGGGTATATCAGACAGGATTTTAGTGATGCATGCAGGTGAGGTAAAAGGAGAAATGAATGTAGAAGAAGCAACACAGGAAAACATCATGAAAATGATCTTCAACACAAGAGAAATTGTAAACATGTAGGAGGAAAAAAACCATGCTGGAAAAAAGTTCGAATACCTATCAAAATAATAGTGTGTTAATCGGAATACGAAAAGTGTTTCAAATGAGGGAATCCATTTTAGTTCTACTTATCCTTTTGCAGTTTATAATTCTTACTTTCGCATCCCCTTATTTTTTTACAAAGGATAATTTAATAGCTGTGATTTTTGGTTGTTCACTTGATGCTGTAGTTGCGGTTGGAATGACTTATATAATCGCTGCAGGTGAGTTTGACCTATCGGTAGGATCTACGCTTGCTTTAACGGGAGTAATTGTTGCCAAGCTTGTACTTGCAGGTGTGAACCCGATTGTAGCATTTATTGTGGGTGGAGTAATGATTGGTGCGTTTATAGGTTTTATAAACGGGGTAATAATCACAAAGGTAGGGATAAATTCATTTATTACTACCCTAGCAATGATGGGTATCGTGAGGGGTATAGCATTTGTAGTTACACAAGGTTATCCTGTATCTAAATTACCAAGCTCTTTTACATATGTTGGACAGAGTTATGTCGGTGCGATACCTTATACATTCTTTGTTATGTTTGTAATTGTTATTGTAGGTGAGTATCTGCTCAGAAAAATCAAGTATTTTAGGCAGGTATATTACATTGGTGGAAATATTACAGCTGCAAAGTATTCGGGAATTAATGTTGATAGGGTTAAGATTGTAATGTTTATGATAATAGGAATTCTTACAGGCATTGCCGGAACACTTATGACTGCTCGGCTAGGGTCGGCCATGTCTACAGCGGGACAGGGAATGGAATTAAGAGTTATATCTGCAGTTGTTATTGGTGGAGCAGCTTTATCAGGCGGTGAAGGTACAGTGTTTGGGACGTTTTTAGGTGTGATACTGCTTGCATTTGTTACAAATGCTTTGATTTTGTTGAATGTTTCCATATACTGGCAGGGGATCATTAGCGGTCTTGTCCTCCTTGTTGCAGTAGGAATTGATATTGTTACTAAAAAGAGAAAAGCTAGAAAGTAAGTTAAGCATCATACAGTTTATTTCATGGGGTAATGGAGGTGTCCTTATATGGTGAAACTATTCGGTAAGGAATTTGAAATGGATGAACTCCGACAATATGTCGGGAGCATGAATCAGCTGGCAGGAGCAAGGGTTTTTGAATACAAAAATGGACGTGCAGATGGTATTAAAGGCATAGATGTAAAAACAGGGTCAGGATTCAGATTTACTGTGCTTCCAGATAGAGGAATGGATATAGCTGATGCGGAATACTGCGGGAAGTCTTTGGCCTGGATGTGCAAGAATAATTTAGCAGCACCGCAGTATTTTGAAAATGGAGGATTGGGATTCCTTAGGAGCTTTAATGGAGGGCTTATAACTACGTGCGGATTAACACAGGCGGGGGATCCTGGTGTGGAAGGGGATGAGGTACTTGGTATACATGGCAGAATATCACATCTTCCAGCAGAGATAATTAATGTTGAAGAAAACTGGTGTGGAGACGACTACGTAATAAAATTGTCAGGAAAAATTCGGGAGTCCCGCCTTTATGCGGAAAACCTGGTCTTGAAGAGAGAAATAATATGTAAAATGGGTGAATCCAAGGTTCTTATTAATGACTTGATAGAGAACGAAGGGTATAATGAGTCACCTTTCATGATACTGTATCACATCAATTTCGGATTTCCAATCGTAAGCAAGGAAACAAGGCTCTACTCTTCAGCAATAAAAGTAGAGCCGTTCAATCGGGATGCAAGGGAAGGGGATGGAGAGTATTCTTTATTTGATAGACCGACCAAAGGCTACCAGTGGCAGGGATTTATGCATATAATGCCGCAGGATAGAGAAAAGGTTTATGCAGGGCTTGTTAATGAGAGTATCGACTTTGGCGGATATGTGGCCTATTCACCCGAGCAGATGCCGTGCTTTAATGAGTGGAAAATGATGGGGCAGCAGGACTATGTTGTGGGGCTTGAACCTGGTATAAATATACCGGAGGGTAGAATTGAAGCAAGGAGAAACGGAAGACTGACCACCCTGAAGCCGGGTGAACGGTATGAGATCAATTTTGAAATAGGTGTACTGGAGGACAGAAATGCAATCGAAAGATTTAAGGCGATGATATAAGCTTTATAAAGGTTTATAAAGGAAGTAAAAATTGAAATAGGACAGAGATAATGCTATAGTTTAAGTAAATTAACCACAATTTACAAGGTGAGGTTGTTATGGTTAGTGTATTAATAGTTGATAATGAATTTTGGGTATGCCAGTTAATTAAGAAAATCATAAATTGGAATGAATTGGGCTTCAATATAATTGCTGAAGCCCATGATGGCATTGAAGCGATAGAAATTTTAAAGACGAAGAAGCCTGAACTAGTCATAACAGACATACTTATGCCCGGTATTGACGGAATATCACTTATGAGGGAAGCCAGAGAGCTAGGACTTGATACGGAGTTTATTATTATAAGTGGATATAATGAATTTGCCTATGCCAAAGATGCAGTGAAATATGGTGCATTGGATTATCTCTTAAAACCGATCGATAAAGATGAGTTGACAGGTATTTTATTAAAGACTCGAGAAAAATTTCTAAATTACAAACAAAAACAAAATGATGTGAAGGTTATTAAGGAGAGATTAGAAGATAGTATAAGTCAGCTTAAAGATCAGTTCTTTTTTCAAAAACTTAATTGCACTGCTGTACGAAATGACATAAATATTCAAAATATAAATCAGGATTATGGATTGGCTTTTGCAGAAGGTCTATTTCAATTATTAATATTTAAGGCAGATGTAAAAGCTACGGGTGAAATAGATGAATATAGCAATCATGTTTTTTTCAATACTATCTCCAAAACTATTGAAGTTGAACTCAAGCTTTATTGCTATGAGCTTCTTAGCTTAGAAAGTAAGAAAAAATTTATTTACATTATTAATTATGATATTAGCAAAAAGAATAAAATATCTAGTGTCCTTAATAATACTTTTATAAAATTACTGGAAAATATTGATATTCATAAAACTATGTATTTAACTTTAGGCATTGGAGATTGTGTTGGAAGTATAAATCTTATCCACAAATCCTTTTCCAATGCTTTATGTGCTATAAAGGGTAGGGTAACCCTAGGTACAGATAAAATAATAAATATGGAGAGCCAAAAGTTTATTAACATCGAAATGAAGGAATTATTCCCCGTTGATAAGGAACTGAAACTCATTTGCATGTCTGAGGTTTTTGATGTAAATGGGTATAGGAGCTTGCTTTATGAAGTTTTTGCTGTATTAATAAAGAACCGAAATATCAATCCAAATGCTATCTTCAAAGTGGCATATCAAATTATTCAAAATACACTTAAAGTTATACAGAGAAAAAATATTGATATCGAACATGGATACTTAATCGAGGCTAAAGTTTATGAAGATATCGAAGAATGTAAATCTATGAATGAAGTTATAGAATATTTGGGGGATTTACTTGCAAGAGCATTAGAAGGCTATAATGTTTCAAAGCAGAGCCATCACAGAAAAGCTGTTGAAATCGTTAAGTCTTATGTGAGCAATCACTACAAAGAAGAAATAAGTCTTACTGAAGTAGCTAATCTTGTTTATTTAAATTCCAATTATTTTTGCGAGTTGTTCAAGAAGGAGACTGGTATGAATTTTTCTGAATATGTAACAGATTATAGGATAAATACGGCAAAAGAATTATTAAAGGATATTAAATACAAGATTAACGAAATTTCCGAGCTTGTAGGCTATAAAGATGCCAAATACTTCAGCAAATTATTTAAAAAAGAAGTAGGTATAAGCCCTTCAGAATTTAGAAGTTTGTTCACTTTATAAGTCAGTAGATATTGTAGAGGGTGTAACTATTAAATGAAAAGAACTACTGCTCTAATATTTGATAAACTTAAACATTCCGTAAAAATAAAAAAACCTTCACAAATTAAGGCTGATTTATTGATAGTTGTTAGTGCCTTTTTTTTAATAATATTCATTTTCTTTTTTGCCTTTATATATCTGAATGTTTTGAATTTAGAAAGATTCAGTGAAGAACAACAATTTATAAGGATTAATTCCCAACTAAGACAGTGGTCCCAAATTATTAATAGGGAATTAGAAAGTACAGATAAAATTGCAACCGCGATATATAAACAAGAATCTTACCGATTTTATAATAACGTATTGAGTAATAATTCTCAACTAGAAGAATTCAAATTTCGGTCGACAATTGATTATATTTTCAAAAGCAACACTGATATCTCAGGTATTACAATATATACTGAAAATGGATCGCTATTGTCGTACAGCAATGCCGATAGTCCTTATTATTTTAAGAGCATTTCAGGGACATTCTGCAAAAGTGTTGTTGACAAGTATAAAGATAGAGGTATTGATTACGTATTAGAAATGGAAAAGAGTGAATATCCCAAAGGTATACTTTTTGCAAAGACTTTTAGAAATGAGGAAACTAAACGGATTCAGAGTGTGATTATAGCAAAGAATTTAGGTTTGTTAAATAGTTATTTTAGAAACATTGATTTTCCTGAGTCAGATACTATTTTTTTATTGAATAGTAATAATGAAGTTTTATTTTCCACAGGAAGTAAAAGTGATAATACTCTCATCGATAATAAACAAGTAAAGCTCCTGAATGAATCCCAAGGGAAAGTGAAGTTTACCGACAATTCAGGAAATACACAATATATTATATATGACAAATCGGTCTTTTTTGGATGTAATCTCTTACTATTAGTACCCGAAACATATTTAAATGCAAATAAATTATCTGCATTGAGGTTTATGTTGTTTTCAAGCTTGATCCTTATTTGTGTTATTGTGATCAGTATCTTCTTTTTTAAACGAAAAGTGTATTATCCCATTAAAAGTATCGAAAATGTTTTCAACAGTCTTGTACAGGGGGATCTGAATTTTGAATTAGGTAAGCTAAGTAATTCAGGTGCTTTTTCGCATATATATCAGAATTTGAATATGATGAGTGATAAATTGAAAGACTTGATTAAGAGCGAATACACTTCAAAAGTGTTAATGAAGCAAGCCGAATTAAACGCTCTCCAAAGTCAGATTAACCCTCATTTTCTTTATAATACTCTCGAATCAATCAGAGGCATGGCAATTAGTGAAGGTGTAAACAATATTGAACATATGACTAAATCTCTAGCAGACCTGTTCCGGTACAGTATAAGTAGAAAAAATAATATGGTAAAACTTGAAGAAGAACTTAAAAATATTGAGAATTATTTAGTAATAATGCAGTATAGATTTAATAACAAATTTATTGTAGTTAACAAGGTTGATGAAGATACCTTGGAATGTAAAGTACCTAAACTATTAATACAACCTTTAGTTGAAAATTCAATTCGACACGGTTTGGAGTTAAAGCTTGGAAAAGGAACTATAAAGTTAATTGCTTATAAGACGCAAGACAAGTTGATACTAAATATAAATGATGATGGAGATGGTATTAGACCAGAGGAATTGAAAATAATAAATGAAGGACTTTTAAACGGAAATGATTCGCTGGATCTCGAAAGTAAGGGCTCTAGGATAGGATTAGTAAACGTAAATGTAAGAATAAAACTGCTGTATGGATCCGAGTATGGTATAAGAATTTACAGTACACTAGGTATTGGCACTAGTATAGAAGTATTTCTACCTCTAATAATGTAAGTGAAAAATAGTCCCTTATCCAGCTCAGGATAAGGGACTTTATCTATGGCATTTTTAAAATATTCTGAATTTAGTACACCTAATATGAATTCTAACACATTGTTGTTCTCAAGCAAAAGTCATATAGTTTATCTATAAACTTTCTTGAATTCAAAAAATTAACTGACTAATTAATTAACAATAAGGTGGGGTTATCAATGAAAGCAGTTAGAATTCACGGTCCCTTACAGGCAAGTATTGATGAATTGCCGATTATCCAGCCTAGACCTGATGAGGTTTTAGTAAGGGTAAAGGCAGCTGGTTTATGTGGTACGGATTATGAGCTGTATACCAATGATATGGTATATATACAAGAGGGTCTCAGCAAGTTGCCCATGGTTCCTGGGCATGAGTGGTCGGGGGTTGTTGAAAGGGTTGGAGCGGCAGTAGGGAAATTCAAGGCTGGGGACAAGGTTACAGGTGAATGCACAGTCAGCTGTGGCAAATGCGAATACTGCGCAAAGGGAATACCAAGCCAATGCATCAATAGAACAGAGACAGGCGTTATGAACAGGCAAGGTGGTTTTGCAGAATATATAACATTTCCGGAGCAACATCTTCACAAATTTAACACACTCTCATTTGAAGAAGCCGCACTTATTGAACCTACAGCTGTTGCGCTTAATGCTGTAATGAAAGGTAAGGTTTGCCCATTGGATAATGTTCTGGTTGTAGGCCCGGGTCCGCTTGGCTTGCAGGCTGCACAAATAGCAAAAAAGATATTTGGCGCAAAAAGGGTTATTTTAACGGGAACTAGGCAGGAAAGGCTTGATAGGGCAAATAGCTACGGGCTGGATGGGCTTATAAATATAAGAACTCAGGATATTGAAGACAGAGTAAGGGAGCTTACTGATGGAGAAATGATAGACGTTGTAATAGAAGAATCAGGAGGCGCAGGAGTATTTGAGGACATAAAAAGAGTTATAAGGCCTTGTGGAAGAGTTGTTCTGAATGGTTTTTTCGGTTCAAAACAGGTGTCGATTGATTGGGATTTTTTTACAATCAATGATATAGAGATAATTGGAGCTCTGGGAAGTCCAAATATCTGGGATGACGTTATTACGATGCTTGAGACCGGAAAAATTGAGACTAAAAGTCTAATATCCCATATCTTCAAGCTGGATGAATTTGAAAAGGGTTTGGATATAATGCTGAGCAGAAAGGAAAATGTCTGCAAAATAATTTTGACCCCCTGATTAAAGAGGGTGGTATGATTGAATTTCTCCTGAAAAGCCCAGCAGTCATTAAGGCAGTGAGTAAAGGAGAGAACTTTAGAATGAAAAGAATCATCGATTTATCTCATGATATAGTGCACCAGATGCCTGTGTTTCCCGCTGATCCTCCGGTAGGGATATTAAATCATCATTCACATAAAAATATGGGTTATTGTGTGTCACAGGTAATTATGGGAACACATACAGGCACACATGTTGATGTTCCGTTACATAAATTCGAATGTGGAGATTCGGTTGATAAAATACCTTTGGAAAATTTTACAGGGAAGGCTGTAATTATCGATCTGACATTTTTGAGGAATGGAGAGGAAATAGAAAGAAAACATTTGGAAGAGCATGAGGATAATATTAAAATGTGTAAAATTGTTATCTTAAAAACCAATTGGGCAAAGCACTTCGGAATGGATGATTTTTTCACCGGGTTTAGCGGCATCAGTGAAGAAGCTGCCAAATGGCTGTCTCGTAAAGACATTCGCATGGTAGCGGTTGAAAGCCCCTCTGTCCACGCAACAAAACATGAAAAGGTGCATGAGTATTTTCTTGAAAAAGGCATTATCATTCTGGAGACATTAAACAATGTTGATAAAATTGAAGCAATGTTTGTTGAACTCTATGCTGTACCACTTAAATTCAAAGGGCTTGACGGATCACCGGTGCGAGCATTTGCAATCGAGGATCAAGATGAATGACAATAATTTTAATCTCAATTAAGGCAGGGACAGACAATGAAATATGAAATTCTCAGAATGCAAAATATTACAAAATACTTTCCTGGAGTTGTGGCGTTAGATAACGTAAACCTTACTGTATTTAAAGGCGAAGTTCTTGCATTGGTTGGCGAAAACGGTGCAGGTAAGTCTACTCTAATGAAGATTTTATCAGGTGTTTATCAAAAGGACCTAGGTAAGATTTACTTTGAAGGAAAGGAGGTTTATATCAATTCACCAACGGCATCTCAAGAGCTAGGGATGAGTATTATTCATCAAGAATTGAATCTTATGCCTAATCTAAGTATTTATGAAAATATATTCATGGGACGGGAAAATCGATCAAAGCTAATATTTATGGATAGAAGTCGTTCTTACAAACTTGCTATGGAACTTCTGGAAACTGTAGGACTTCATATTAATGCTGATACTCTGGTAAAAGAACTGTCAATATCTCAAAGACAGATGGTAGAGATAGCAAAAGCCTTATCGCTGAATGCAAAATTGATAATAATGGATGAGCCCACTTCTTCTCTCACAGAAAAGGAAACTGAGACATTAAAGAATATTATTCGTAAACTTTGCTCACAGCAGGTGTCGGTAGTCTATATTTCCCACAAACTTGATGAGGTACTTGAACTTGCAGACAGGGTTACTGCATTAAGGGATGGAAACACAGTAGGGACAATAACCCGGGCTGAGTGTACAAAAGATAAGATTATTAGGATGATGGTTGGCCGTGAACTGAAAGATATATTCCCCAGAAGTGAGCGTAATGCTTCGAAAGAGGTTTTGAGAGTTGAAAATATTTCTACAACAGATTTGTTGAAAAATGTCTCCTTTACATTACAAAAGGGAGAGATTCTAGGGTTCGCGGGGCTGGTTGGCGCAGGACGCACAGAGTTAATGAAGGTTATATTTGGCCTGGATCAGAAGGTTTGTGGCAGGATATATGTAAACGGAAGTGAAGTTGAAATACATCATCCTAAGGATGCTTTAAGATATAAGTTGGCGTTGGTTCCTGAAGATAGGAAGATTCAGGGCCTTGTGTTGGGTATGTCAGTACGAGAGAACATAACGCTTTCTATATTGGATAAGGTTAGTAAAATCAATTTTATAAAAAGAAATATGGAGAGTTATATCGCAAATGATTTTATAAAGAAGCTTAATGTTAAGACTCCAGGGGCGGAGCAGAAGGTAGGAAATTTGAGCGGAGGAAACCAGCAGAAGATAGTAATATCAAAAATGCTTGCCACTCAACCGCAGATACTTATATTGGATGAACCGACGAGAGGCGTGGATATAGGAGCAAAGAAAGAGATACATACAATGATAGACGGACTTGC
Organism: Desulfosporosinus sp. BICA1-9; assembly: GCF_000802135.1. NCBI lineage: Bacteria > Bacillati > Bacillota > Clostridia > Eubacteriales > Desulfitobacteriaceae > Desulfosporosinus > Desulfosporosinus sp. BICA1-9. The sequence continues at coordinate 59,318 of NZ_JUEE01000191.1, read as the reverse complement.
GCAGCAGGGACTTGCAGTAATAATAATTTCGTCCGAACTCGGAGAAGTTCTGGGCATGAGTGATAGGATTATCGTTATGCATGAAGGGGAGATAAAAGGAGAGATATCGGGGGAAGAGGCTACGCAGGAGAAGATAATGCATATGGCAATTAACCAATAGAATCATATTTTTTGAGACAGGAGTGAATATTGATGGGTAAGGATAATAAAAGCAACCCACTACACAGGATTTACAAATCATCTACATTTGGAATAGTTATGATACTTTTGGTCATGTGCACCTTTATTGCAGTCCTTTCCGATAAGTTTCTTACAACAGATAATCTGCTTTCAGTTTTCAGAGCCTTTTCGTTTGTGGCAATAATGGCAATTGGTGAGTGTCTAGTTATAATTACTGGAGGTATAGACCTGTCAGTAAGTTCTATTTTTGCCTTTTCAGGTGTTATTAGTGCGATGGCTATGGTCCAATGGGGACTTCCGGTACCTCTGGCAATTATGATAGGTATGGCGGCAGGTGTTGCCTTTGGGTTTGCAAATGGGATTTTCATCACAAAGCTCAAACTTCCACCATTTATTGCAACCCTTGGAATTTTAAGCATCGCCAGAGGATTGTCATATGGTATAACTGGCGGGTATCCTATTCCTGATTTTCCTGCATCATTCAAATTTATTGGACAGGGCTATATTGGGATTATTCCCTTCCCTGTAATACTGCTTATATTGCTGGGGATTATATTTAGTATTTTCCTCAGGTCAACAGTTTTTGGAAGGCGTATATACGCCATTGGCGGAAATGAAGAAGCAGCAAGAGTTTCAGGTATTAACACAGACAGAACTAAGATAATAGTTTATTGCCTGTCAGGATTACTTGCTGGTATTGCCGGAATGGCAACAGCTGCAAGGTTGGGGGTTGCACAATCCACTGCAGGGATGGGATATGAACTTGATACTATTGCGGCGGTTATCATAGGCGGTACAAGTGTGTCAGGCGGTGTCGGTACGGTTTTTGGTGCAATAATAGGCGCGGCTATCATGGGCGTGTTAAGAAACGGGTTAATACTGCTCAATGTTTCAGCGTATTGGCAGCAAACTGTAATAGGTTGTGTAATTATTTTGGCTGTATCTGCTGACCAACTTAGATATATTAGAGCTAAAAAATAGCTGTTGGGGGATAGTTATGGATTGTTTATTGGCAAAGGGGGAATGTGGAACTGCACTAGTTTGTTCTTCTATTTATGACTTATCTCATTATATTTGAAGGAGGATTTGGAATGAATACAAAAAAACTTGTCGCATTACTTTTGGTAGTAGTTGCAACGCTAATCCTGATTGTGGCTTGTGGCAGAACACCAAAGGCAGAAACAAATGCGGTTGAACCAGCTAAAGCGCAGGATAAGACTGAAGCTGCGCCAGCTAAGAAGGCTAATAAAGACATAACAATAGTTATTGTTCCGAAGGCACTGGACAATCCAATTTTTATTGACGCCAAGGTTGCAGCAGAAAAAGCAGGCAGGGAACTTGGTATCAAGGTTGATTGGGTAGGTTCCACTAACTCTGTTGCGTCTGAGCAGGTTACGGTAATTGAGGGTCTTATAGCGAAAAAGGTTGATGCCATTCTGATTAGCTGCAATGATGCAACCGCCTTGAAGGATGTTATAAACAAGGCTACAGACCGAGGAATAAAGATTGCTACATTTGACTCTGATTCGCCTGACAGTAAAAGGTTATTCTATATAGGTACAAATAATTATAATGCGGGCAAGAAGGCTGCGGAATACATGACAAAGCTGCTTCCTAACGGCGGAAAGGTAGCAATTCTGACAGGAGTATTGGGTGCTCCCAACCTTGAGGAAAGAATCAAAGGTTTCAAGGATGCGGCCAAAGGCTCAAAGTTGCAAGTACTTCCTGTTCAGACAGGTGAGGATGATGTTGCAAAATCAGTTGAGATTGTAAACCAGTTTACTTCAGCAAATCCTGATCTTGCAGGCTGGTGGTTTGATGGAGGATGGCCTTTCTTTGCAGACGAGGATGCTCTTGCAGGACTTAAGAAGTTCCGTGACAAGGGAGGAAAGGTTGTTTCAATCGATACTTTCCATCCTATGCTCAAGTTTATGAAGCTTGGATATGCTGACCAGTTCATCGGCTCTAACTACACTGCAATGGGAGATCAGGGTGTAAAGCTTCTCTTAAAGGCAATACAGGGTGAAAAGCTCACAGAGACAAATGTTGATACAGGCTTTGAGCTCTGTGACAAAGCAAATGTTGAAGAAGTATTGAAGTCAAAAACACCTTGGAAATAAGAATTCAACGCTAATGTTGAAAATTTATAATCGAGAGGCAAGCGTGATTATAATGAAAAAATTTAAAATAATTTTATCAATATTGGTTATTTGCTTTATGTTTGCAACAATAGTTGCCTGTGGAAATATTGAAAAACCGACTTCCGCCGATACAAATAAAGTAGAAGGATCAAAAACGGAAACTGCAAAAGCTGTAAAAGATGACGCTATTTATTACACTATTGGTATGAATATTAATATTCCCTACTGGCAGGATCATAAAAAAGGTCTTGAAGCAGCAGCAGCAGAATTGGGTGTAAAGGCAGTATTTACTGGCGAGAATGGTAACGATGCTGCTAATCAAATCAATATATTTGAACAGGTATTGGCAAAGAAACCAGCGGGAATTCTTGTTAGCCCTATAGACCCAGAAGGAATGATTCCAGCTATTAATAAAGCTATAGAAGCTGGTGTACCTGTAGTTTGTATAGACTCTGACGCACCGAAAAGCAAGAGACTGACATATTTTGGTACAGGAAATTATGAGGCAGGATATGCGGCTGCAGATATTTTAGCAAAAGCTATAGGTGAGAAAGGTGAAGTAGGTTTGCTGACTATTCCTGGCATATTTTGCCTGGATGAAAGACAACGTGGCTTTGAACAGCGTATAAAGGATAAATATTCTAATATAAAGTTGGTTTCTGTGCAGAATGATGAGGGTGACCCAACAAAAGCTGCAAGTGTAACTTCTCAAATGCTTCAGGCAAAGCCCAATCTTGTAGGACTATTTGGTGATGATGCTGCAAGCGGAGTTGGCGCAGCAGCTGCTTTAAGAGAAGGAAATAAGCTTGGAAAAATAAAGGTAGTGGCATTTGACAAGGATTCTGCGGTATTGGACCTGGTAGAACAAGGCTCTATTGAAGCCACCATGGTTCAGAGAACTTTCACAATGTCATACTATGCCCTTAAATTCCTTAATGATTACAATAATAAGAGCGTAAAAATGGCAACTGATATGAAAGGTATAAATCCCCTACCACAATTAGTTGACACTGGAATCATGGTAGTTGATAAGGAAAGTGCAAAGAAATTCAAATAATTTTCAATGTAATATAGCTTGACTTAAATGTAGGAAAAAATATATAAGGTTTTGAAGAATAATGTTCGAAACTTTATATATTTATCCTGCGTTTATCAGACATATACATCGTACTCATATTTTAAAATTAATTAAAAAGAAGGTAGATTATGAAAGCCTTGATGAAGGTAGCCAAAGGTCCTGGGAATATAGAGATTCGGGATATGGAAATACCAAAAATACCACATGATGACTGGGTGCTGATAAAGGTCAAGGCGGCTGGTGTTTGTGGTACAGACCTGCATATCTGGCATGACAAGTTTCCATACTGGCCTCCTGTAGTATTAGGACATGAGTTTTCAGGTGAGATAGTCCAGGTGGGCAGCAAAGTAATAGGATTTAAGCCCGGTGACAGAGTTGTAGCAGAGCCTCATTCACTTGCCTGCGGAGTATGTGAATTGTGCAGACAGGGTAAGGTGCAAATTTGTGCGAGCAAAAGGTCTCCCGGATGGGGGATAAACGGAGCTTTTAGTGACTATCTGGTCATGCCATCAATGCTTCTTCACAAAATACCTGAAGGGGTTTCCTATGAGCTTGCTGCCCTGGCAGAACCCATGGCAATAGCGGTCCATCAGGTAGTGGAAAGAGGAAAAATTGAGTGCCAGGACTTTGTAGTTGTAACGGGGGCAGGGCCGATAGGCATACTTGCAGCCTTTGTTGCCAAGTCTGTTGGCGCGACTAAGGTTGCAATAACAGGTATGAGTGCGTGTGAGCAGGTGAGGTTTAAAGTGGCAGAAGCTCTTGGAGCGGACTACATAATCAATGTAGAAAAGGAAAACGTTGTTGAAAGGGTAATGGAATTGACGAATGGAAGGGGAGCTGACGTAGTAATTGAGACCAGTGGTGCAGGTCCGGCAATAGCTCAGAGTGTGGAAATGGTAAGAAAATGCGGAAGGATATCAGCTATAGGTATCAGCTCCAAAGGCACTGTAAACTTTCCTTGGAATGCGGCAATTTACAAGGTGCTGGACATAGCGTTCAACATGAGTTCAAGCTATACCTCATGGGGTAGGGCATTATCATTGATCGCAAACACAAACAGGGATCTAAACATGCTTATTACGCATAGGACTTCTATAAATGAGTGGGAAACGGTATTCAATGATCTTTTAGCTGAAAAGGGTATAAAGGCATTGTTTATCCCATTTGAGCAACTAGAACATGAAAAGAGGAATTAATGATTTTAGCCATTCGCACAAAGACAATACCCGCTAGTTTAGCGGTTTACATAAAGGCTTTTTCATTTCTTTTCCTCCTATTCCCCCTCCTAGTGAGGGGGCTTTTTCTAATAAAATGCTCTAGGAAGCTCAAAGCAGAACTAACAAACTAAGTTTAAGATCAAATGATAGCAGTAAGGCTTCCCTAGAGAAAGTGTTTGACCCTCTTGACTAACACAATAACTAATTGGAAGTAACTAAAGCTACGCAGTATACAAAAGTAGAAATCATTACGGTCACGTAAAAAACCAGAAGTTAAAAATAGAAGTGCTAATTTGGTTGCTATCGGACAATGCACAGCATTATAAAGATAGTTAACTTTGCCAAATCAAACAATGTTTCAACCATCAGACTAGAAAAAGTATCTGGCATACGTCAGACGGCAAGAACAAGCCGTAAACATTGACCCCGGCACAATTCCCGACGGGACGGAGGGGATTGTGGTCGAGCATTGACCGTTCCTCCGATGGCAGGGATTTAAAATGATATTGGACGAGTATGGGAAAATTGCACAACAGGATTTATTACAAATACCAGAACGATTTTATAATGGCTACCGCAACGGAACGGTCAAGACCGTTCCCTACTAGATTGATTTTATCCTTGATTATGTTATGATATTAGGAAAAAGATGGGATAAGCCATAATGAGGTATTTAGGGGGTTTATGATGGCGATTAATCAGGTTAGATCCGAAGGTTTGTATACGTATGCTGATTACTTAACTTGGCCTGAGGAAGAGCGTTGGGAACTTATTGAGGGGGTTCCCTATGATATGACTCCAGCACCTTCAACTAGGCATCAAGAAATCTTGGGGGAATTGCATCGTATATTTTCTCAATTCTTATATGGTAAGCCATGTAAAGCCTTTCTTTCACCCTTTGATGTTAGACTTCCGAAAGGAGACGACAAAGATGAGGCAGTTATATCTGTTGTTCAACCTGACCTATCCGTTATTTGTGACCGATCCAAAATCGATGAGCGTGGCTGTAAAGGAGCGCCTGACCTGATCATTGAAATACTCTCCCCCTCCACCACGAAAAAAGACCTTGGCGTTAAACTGCGTCTTTATGAAAGAGCTGGGGTTTCTGAATATTGGTTGGTTCATCCCAATGATCAAACAATTCTGGTTTTTTCCTTGAAAGAAGGAATTTATGGAACGCCTATGATTTTTAAAGCCCCGGATGAGGTTCCAGTTCAATTATTTCCTGAACTTTTTATTCCCTTAACTGAGGTGTTCTTGGTCTAAGGAGAACCCTCATTCCTTAGAACGGAGGGTAAGAACGGAGGGGACGGTTCCTTGCGTTCCAAGAGAAGAAGGGAACATAAGGAACCCTCCGTTCACGCCCTCCGTTCACGATAACGGGCTGATCGTACCTGTAATCAAGGACGTGGACCTGATGTCCCTGGAAGAGATTTCAGCTGTAGCAGCAGAGCTTATAGATAAAGCCAAAAAAGGCGGCTTGAAGCCAGATGACTATTCCGGAGGAACGTTCACCATCACCAACCTCGGGATGTTTGAGATTGACGAGTTTACGGCCATCATCAATCCCCCAGAAAGTGCAATCCTGGCTGTAGGAAAGATTGATAGGATACCTGTTGTGGAAGGGGAGAATATCGTGATCAGACCGGTCATGATGCTAAGTCTGACCTATGACCACAGGATCATCGACGGGGCACCTGCCGCCTAGTTCCTGCAAAGAGTCAAGCAAATTATGCTGAATCCATATTCATTGATTTAAGGCATAAAATGATAATGGCACAAATATCAGAGCTGAAGTATAACTTTACATCCTGAATGAAATAAGGGGTGTAAAGTTTTTTATTAGCTTTTTCTCGAAGTAGTGTAGAATAAAAAGTCCAAGCCAGACTAGTCAACTTGAAAAAATACGTAAAAAATGATAATGTTTAAATTAATATTAACAAAATTTAAATATTGTTTTAGCGATAATTTTATGAGTATTGCGTAAATATCTTAAACAAAGATTTTATTAAACAATAAAGCAAAAAATAAAAAGTGAATAATAATGATATGGGGTAGTGAGAGGAAAGTTATGTTTGGAGCTGCTAGACTAAAAAAAATTAAAGATATTATTTATGAAAAAAAACAGGTTAATGTTTCAACTTTAAGTTCAATGCTCTCTGTCACTGAAGTGACAATAAGGAGTGACATTAAGAAGCTTGAACTTGAAGGGTTTATAATAAAGACGCATGGTGGGGCTACATTAAATGAAAAACTTTACCTTGAAATTCAGGAGGAACGTCTACCTAGAGGTACTGAATATGACAGAAATAAAGAAATAATTGGAGAAATTGCAGCTCATATTGTCAAAGAACATGAAGCCATATTTTTGGGGGAAGGCTCAACTTGCTACTTTATTGCCAAGGCACTTAAAAACAAAAGAAATATAACTGTAGTAACTAATAACTTAAATATCGCAAATGTCTTGGCTGAAAACAGCTCAATAAACCTTATTTTGACTGGGGGCAATTTAGTTGGTGATACGATGTCACTGACCGGAGAAATAATACAGAGAGCATTGAAAGGAATATTTGTAGACAAGGCATTTATAAGTGTAAATGGCGTACATATCACAAACGGGTTTACTGTTTCTAATATTGAACAATTAAATGTTTTCAGGACCATTTCAAATATAGCAAAGGAACTGATTGTTGCAGCAGATTGTACAAAGTTTGGAAAGACTACATTTGCCCAGCTGGGATCATTACTAATAGCCAAAAAAATAATAACTAATGAAGACATCCCAAATGAGTATAAGGCATACTTTTTCGAAGAGGGAATCCAAATATTTACATCCTATGAGATTAATGCTTCAATTGGGGTGGAATAGATATGAATGACATAGTATTAGAAATGAAAAACATAAATAAATCGTTTCTGAGCGTTAAAGCACTTATAAACGTTGATTTCTCACTTTTTAAAGGAGAAATTCATGGTGTTATAGGTGAAAATGGTGCGGGGAAGTCTACATTAATGAAGATATTATCAGGTTTATATAAGCCTGATTCAGGAGAAATTTTTGCTGACGGACTGAAAATTGCTTTTAGAAGTCCAAAGCAGGCTTTGGATTGGGGTGTAGGAATGGTATTCCAAGAAACCATTATGGCTCCAGAGCTTTCTGTTTGCGAAAATATTTTTCTAGGAAATGAGATATTGTTTGACAAGCCTTTTCATTATTTGAATGTTAGGAAGATGTATGAAAAATCAAAGTCTTTGTTAGAGGAATTGAACATAAAAATAAACCCAAGCGAAAAAGTTGCCAATTTAAGTCTGGTACAAAAGCAGTTTATACAGTTTGCAAGGATCTTGCTTTACAATCCCAAAGTGATTATTCTGGACGAACCAACTGCTTCACTTACAGAGGTTGAAATAGACCTATTATTCAACTATGTCAGGAAACTGAAAGAAAATGGAGTTTCAATCATATATATAACTCACCGTCTTGAAGAAATAAAAAGGATTAGTGATAGAGTTACGGTATTCAAGGATGGAAAAGTTGTAAATACTGATTATATTGACAAAATGGAAACTTCATCTTTGATCCGGATGATGCTGGGTAAAGACATAAAGGATCATTTCCCCAAATTGCCTGTTGACAAAGGTAGAGAAGTGCTTAGAATATCAAATCTCACAAGCAAAATTCTAAAAGATGTCAACATTGTTCTACATGAGGGAGAAATATTAGGTATAGCAGGATTGGTGGGATCTGGACGCACTAGTCTAGCAAGGTCAATATTTGGTCTGGAAAAGCTTGAAAGTGGAAGGTTTTTTATCAATTCAAAAGAGGTGAAGATTCAGTCTCCTGTTGATGCGATAGCAAACAAGATTGGGTTTTTATCTGAGAACAGGAATGAGCAGGGGTTATTCCTCGTCTTAAATGTAGCTGTTAATATGACAATTGCAGAACTGGATAATTTAATCACATATACAGCCATATCACTAAAAAAAGAAAAAAAAGTAGTAAATTTAATGATAAAAAGGCTGGGCATTAAATCAACAGGTATTGAACAGGAAATGGTAAACTTAAGCGGAGGAAACAAACAAAAGGTTGTCCTCGCCAGGTGGCTTCTTTCAAAAGCAAAAATCTTCATATTTGATGAACCTACAGTAGGTATCGATGTAGGCGGTAAGGTAGAGATATATAATTTGATGAATGAACTGGTGAGAAATGGTGCGGCTGTTATTCTTATATCCTCAGAGCTTTCAGAGTTAGTTGGGATGAGTAACAGGATCATCCTAATGAGAGATGGATGTCTTGTGGGAGAATTAAGTAGGGAAGAAGCAACACAAGAAAAAGTTTTTTGTTTTTCAAATGACGGATATTGATTTATTCAAAACCCTTTGTGCTGAGTAGTCATTGATTTTAAAGAAGCACCAGAAAATATTTTGATATGATGAACATGTAGTTATTGGGAAGACGTCTCTAGTGATACTGTTTAGGCAGTACACGCTAAAACAGAGGCGTCTTTCTCCTTTTTCCAATAATAACGTTATGGTCATTATATTCCTCAACTTATGGACAGGCATGACTGTCTGCCTGCTTTTGGGCATTATAATTTACTATTTCATTTGGAGAAAAAAATAAATATATTAATTAAAAACAAAAAAATAAAAAATTAAAATAAAATAAAGAAGGATTATCGATAAGTTTATAGAATATATTAAATATAAAGAAAAAACAAAAAAATTTAATTGTAGGGAGGGAACAAAGGTGAATGAATTGTACGGTAAATATGCAATTGTAACAGGTGCAGGAGGAGGGATAGGAGCTGCAACTGCCGAGATATTTGCTAAGGAAGGTGCAAAAGGAATTGCAATCGCAGATATAAACATGAAGGCTGCTGAGGATGCCAGTAAAAGGATACAAGAAGAAACAGGTTGTGAATGTATTGCTATAAAAGCCAATGTAGGAGATTACAAGGATATTAAAAATTTGTTTGAAGTAGTCTTAAATAAATTCGGAACTCTTGATATTTTAGTTAATTGTGCTGGTATTTGCCCGGTTGGAAGTATTGAAGAAATTGGAGAAGAAGAATGGGACAAGGTTATGGCTATTAACCTGAAGAGTGTATATCTTTGTTCAAGGGAAGCACTTGCAATAATGAAAGAAAAGAAAAGCGGTAAAATAATAAATGTTTCTTCCATATCAGGAAGAATAGGTGGGATAGCGACCGGAATAAATTATGCTACTTCCAAAGGAGCAATCATTAGCTTGACAATGTCCATGGCAAAAGCTGCTGGGCCATACAACATAAACGTAAACAGCGTTGCACCCGGATTTATAAACACCGATATGACTAAGGATTTTACTCACTTTAATCCTGAAACTGTACCGCTCAGAAGAATCGGAACTGCTGAAGATGTTGCGAACGTAATCAGTTTTCTGTCTTCAGAAAAATCAAGTTATTTAACCGGGTTAACCCTCGATATCAATGGCGGAGTATATATGGGATAAAAGTTATTATTTTTTTGTTTCTTCATAATATATAAAATAATAGTAAAAAAAAGAAGTAATTAATAAATTAAGTTAGAATTTATTAATTCGAAAAGGGGGTGATTAAAAGCGTTAAGGGTAAAGTTCGGGTAAAACTTGTTCTGAATTAATCACAAAAAGTTTGAAAGGGGAATTTTAATGAAAAGGTTTCTAGCATTAATGATTGTTATGGTGTTAGTGTTCTCAGTTGTTGGGTGTTCCACATCTAACCAAAAAGTAGCAGCTGTTGACACAAAGAAACAGGATGTAGTTAAAGCGGATGGTAGTTCTGGTAAAGAACCACCACCAACAAAGAAAAAGGCTCCTATTAAGATTGGTTTTTGTCCTACTGCAATGAATACACACTATCAGGTGATTATAAATGGTGTTCAGCAAGAAATAGATGCTAATGGCGGCAAGAACTTTGCGGAACTCATAATCCAAGCTCCAAGCGGACAATCAGCAGGAGCAGAGCAGGTTAACATAGTAGAAGGTTGGATTCAGCAGGGTATAGATGTAATAGCCATTGCTACTGCAAATGACAACGCAATGGAACCAGTATTTGCAAAAGCTGCAGAAAAAGGAATTCCTATCTTCGAATTCAACATGCCGGTTGTTGCTTCAACAAATCCTTATTACATCAGCAACGTAGGTTATGACCAGAGAGAAGCTGGAAAGGCAATCGGAGAATGGATGGTTAATGCATTTAAAGATCAACCTACAAACATAGCTGTATTAGAAGGTTTACCAGGCGTCCATAACACAGAGCGATACGGCGCGTTCAAAGAAGCAATCAAAGATCATCCAAACCTTAAGATAGTTGCTTCACAGCCAGCTGATTGGGTTCGTGACAAAGGACAGTCTGTAACTGAAAACATGCTTTCTGCTAACCAGAACATAGATGTATTATGGGGAATTTACGACGAAATGGCGTTGGGCGGATTGACTGCTGTGAAAGCTAGAGGACTGCTTAACAAAATTAAAATAGTTGGTTATGACAACACACCTGATGCTTACAAGGCTATCAAACGTAAAGAAATGTCTGCAACAGTTGATACAGCTCCTAAGGAAATGGGCAGAAACATAGTAAAAGCTATAAAGAAATACGTTATAGGTGGCGAAATGGTTCCAAAGGTAATCAATTCAAAAGTTGTAGTTTATGACCAGACTAACATAGACAAATTTGATGTTAGTGAATATGAATATGTAAAGAAATAAGATGATTCTGAAAATGACTTCAAGGAGGCAGCAGAGATCATATGTTGCCTCCTAAGCCTTATAAAGGAGGAATGTAAAAAGTGGAGAAAACGTTTCCTATACTCGAAATGAAAGGAATCTACAAAAGGTTTAGAGGAACAATTGCACTGGATAATGTTAGTCTAAAACTTGAAAAAGGTGAAGTTCTTGGTCTAATAGGTGAGAATGGAGCTGGAAAGTCAACTCTGATGAAGATTTTAGCAGGTGCGTACGTCAAGGATCAAGGTGAAATATTGCTAAATGGTAAAAAGGTTGAAACATTCAGCACTGACTATTTTCAGGAGTTGGGGATCAACATCATATACCAGGAGCTGAGCTTGTTCCTTGACCTCAATTCAACGGAAAATATTTTTATGCACAGGGAGATTACAAGAGGTAAAGGCCTTGCAGCAAAACTTAACGTTAAAACAATGAAAAAGATGGCCACAAAAATTCTTACTGAAGAGTTATCCGTAAATATTGATGTAGAGAAGCCCGTAAGGGAGCTTAGACTTGCTGAGAGGCAGCTAATAGAAATCGCAAGGTCTCTTTCCTCAAAAGCACAGATCATTATTATGGATGAACCGACAGCAGCCCTGGAAGTTGAGGAAAGGGAACAACTTTTCAGCATTATTGACAGGCTTAAAAAGTCCGGGTGCTCCATTATATATGTTTCACATGCCTTGGAAGAGGTGTTGAAGGTTTGTGACAGGATAATGATACTGCGTGATGGCAAGAATGTTGTTGATGTTTTGGTTAAGGAACTTGACGTGAATAGGGTCATCAGTCTCATGATAGGGAAAACATTAACACAACAGTATCCTAAAGTTAGTGTTGAAATTGGGGAACCCGTTCTTAAAGTTAAAAATCTGAGTAAGGGTACACAGTTCCAGGACATCAGTTTTGATCTTCATAAGGGAGAAATCTTAGGCGTTGCTGGACTAGCGGGATGTGGAAAAAGTGAACTTGTCAGATCCATGTTCGGAATAATAAATTATGACAAAGGTAGTATGGAATTATATGGTAATAAAATAAGAATTGCGAATGTTCAAGAGGCTATGAGGAATAAAATTGCTTTTCTTCCGGCTGATAGAAAGACAGAAGGTTTGTTCCTAATGCACGACATAAATTGGAATACTTCAATTGCCAGTTTGAAAAAGATCACTCGCATGTTTATCAATAGGAAAAAAGAAAACAAGTATACCAATAGATATATTTCTGAGCTTTCCATCAAAGCGTCTGGACCGACTCAAATGGCCGGTAACCTTAGTGGCGGGAATCAGCAGAAAATTATGCTGGGAAGATGGCTAATGACAGACCCTGACATAATAATACTTGAAGAACCAACTAGAGGTATTGACGTAAATGCCAAAGCAGAAGTTTATAGGCTCATGATGGATTTTGTCAAGGCAGGGAAAGCTGTTATAGTTGTTTCGTCAGAAGGTCCTGAGCTTGTTGGAATATGTGATAGAATTATAGTAATGTATGAAGGCAAAGTTACCAAAGTGCTTGGAGCAGAAGAGTCTACAGAGGAAATGCTTGCCTATTATTCGGTTCATGATACTGGAGGGTGTAAAAATGAAGAACAATGTAGCTAATCCAAAAATAAATTTAAAAGACATGCTTTCCAAGAGTATAAGTGGATCAGGAGGAGGTATAATAATTGCCTTTTGCTTACTGATTGTCATACTCAGTATAGCTTCGCCACACTTTATGACAGTATCCAACATCACAATAATAATCAGACAGGCAGTATTCGTTGCCATTATAGGTTTTGGTATGACTTTTGTCATAGGAATGGGTGGTATCGACCTGTCTGTTGGAGCCACTATGTCTATATGTGGCCTTGTAGCTGCAGATTTGATTTTAAAGGGCCAGAATATTTTCTTTGCTATATTGGTAGCTCTTATTATTGGAACTTTTATTGGATTTATAAACGGTTTATTGATTTCAAAAGTAGGTATTGCGGATTTTATAACCACGCTGGCAATAATGAGTATTTTAAGAGGAATAATAATGGTTTATTCAAAAGGAATGCCCATTTATGGTCTCAGATTCCCAGAATTGCAGTACCTTGCCCAGGGCTTCATTGGACCGGTTCCAGTACCTGTGTTATTAACTGTTATAAGCATGATTCTATGTTATTATTTAATGTACAGAACCAAGTTTGGAAGATACACTCTTTCAATAGGCAGCAATTCAGAAGCTGCAAGGTTAGTGGGAATTAACATTACAAAGATAAAGATATTGGTTTACTCGTTGACTGGACTGTTGGCCGCAATTGCTGGGGTTCTTCTTACTTCAAGGCTCGAGGCTGCAATGCCTGAGGCTGGAATGGGATATGAACTTGACGTAATAGCAGCTACCGTTATTGGTGGAACAAGCCTTTCAGGTGGTAAAGCAAGTCTAATAGGTACTGCTGTAGGTGCTGTATTGATGGCTGTGGTAAGAAATGGTTTGAACCTTCTTAACATTAATGTTTTCTGGCACCAGGTGGTAATTGGTTCGATCATACTTATTGCAGTAGGTATAGACAGATTTAGTTCAATAAACTTAAAGAACGGGCTAAATTAAACATAAATTATGCGACGACCTAGCTAAGTTATATATTGGTTATTTAGGGGGTAAATTAATGCTTTATGGCTATAATGGAAAGATATTGCGTGTTAATTTAACAACTGGCACGACGAAAATTGAAGAGATGGACGAGCTTTTCTACAGGACATATATGGGTGGCCGATCTATGATTGCTTATTTCCTTCATAAGGAACTTGAACCCGATACTGACCCTTTAGGTTCTGAGAATAAGTTGATTTTTGCTTCAAGTGTAATAACAGGAGTAGCATATCCAGGGCTTGGAAGAAACTCTGTAGGTGCAAAGTCTCCTCTTACGGGCTTATTTGGAGAGTCTGAGGCAGGAGGGTTCTGGGGTGTTGAATTAAAATTCGCAGGTTACGATGCCGTAATTGTTGAAGGTAAATCCGATAGACCCGTATATCTGTTGATACAGGACGGAGTCGCTGAAATCAAAGAAGCTTCATATTTATGGGGTAAAGATACAAAAGACGCGGTTGAAGCAATAAAAGCTGAGATTGGAGACCCAAAACTAAAGTTCGAAGTTATTGGAAAAGCAGGGGAAAACCTTGTCAGGTATGCAGGTATTGCAAACGATTTGAACCATTATCACGGTAGAACCGGTCTTGGTGCCGTAATGGGGTCAAAAATGTTAAAAGCTATCGCTGTGAGGGGTACAAAAAAACCTCCGATGTATGATGCTCAAAAGATTCAGGAATTGGCCAAATGGTTTAGCTTGAATTTTAAAAAGAATGTAGACAATAATACTCAGAACAAATATGGTACAAACCAGTATTACTTTAATGCAAATATCGCAGGGTCACTCCCAACAAGGAATTTTACAACTGGCCAGTTCCCTGAACTGGATTATACGGTTGACGATATGCATGAGGCTCTAAAAATAGGTTCTGAAGGATGTTATGCCTGTCCAATTAGGTGTAAGCAGGTTATGAAGAGCACTTCCCCATATGAAATAGATGAAGCGTACGGGGGACCAGAATACGAATCACTTTCAGGCTTTGGCTCGCTTTGTGGAGTTAAGGATTTTAACGTAGTTTGTAAGGCGAATGAGCTTTGCAACAGGTATGGAATGGACTCCGTATCTGCTTCGGTAACTATAGCTTTTGCAATGGAGTGTCGTGAAAGAGGCATTTTGACAAAAGAACAGATGGATGGTATTGATTTAAAATATGGTAACGGCGAGTTTATGCTACAGATGTTGGAAAAGATTGCGGCACGTGATGGATTTGGTGATTTCCTTGCAGAAGGAAGCAAAAGATGTGCTGAAAAGCTGGGAGGTGATGCAATAAATTATGCCATGCAAGTAAAGGGTCAGGAATTTGCTCTTGCTGAGCCCAGGTCAAAATACGGAATGGGACTTGCGTATGCAGTTTCTCCTACAGGTGCAGACCACCTCCAACATGAGCATGACGGGGCATTTGATCCTAAGCTCACTGGGTACAGCCATGATGCTGATGAACCTTCAGTTTTTGTGAAGGCATGCAACCCGATGGGAATATTGGGACCAGTAGAGAGTTTGTCTCTTTCTGCTGATAAAGTTAGGCTTTTCACTTATCTCCAGCATCTATTCAGCCTTTTCAACTCACTTGGGCTGTGCATATTTGCCTTCGAACCTGTAAGGACAGGTAAGATTAATCATATTCCTGAGATTTTGAAAGCAGCTACAGGTTGGGAAACAAGCCTTTGGGAAATCATGAAACTCGGTGAACGTGGAACAACAATGGCAAGATGCTTTAACCTTAAGCATGGCATGACAAAGGAAGACGACAATCTTCCGGACCGGATGTTTACAGAACTTGAATCGGGTCCGCTGAAGGGATCCAAGCTTGACAAGGCTGAGTTTGAAAAAGCAATTTCGCTTTACTATCAAATGATGGGATGGGATTCTGAAGGCATTCCTACTGAAGGAAAACTTTACGAGCTAGCTATTGGATGGATGTATGAATGATTTGGTAAAAATAAGGATGGAATTTTATGGTCAATTTGTTGGAATCATTGGCAAAAAAGATATGTGCTTTGAAGTTGAACCGGAATTGGAAAAAGCAGTGGGCACAATAGGTCGATGTCTGGAAATGGATTATAACATCAAAATACCCTATGTTTTGTTGTTGAATGATAGACTGGTTTCTTTAATAATAAAAGGTGGAGAAAATCAATCCATAAATAGTGGGGATGTATTTAAATTTGTACCCGTATTATCAGGAGGTTGAATTAACGCATCGCCCCGATCTCGAACAGTTGGAACTCGGAATTCATTCGGGAATTTTAGGAATTTTGACAACACATAATCCAAGTAAACCGTTATAATCAGATTTTGTTGCTTTGCCAGTGCCGTGGGCGCTCACTTTAATTGATATTAAAGGAGCGTTTTTTTCTTTGCCCAATTTGTCGCAAAATGATATTTTCTTACAGTATTCCTTCATTAACTTTACAGTACTGACCCTATCCCGATTTGATGAACACACTAAACGGCTGGCATACAAGTCTTTTCGTGTGCAAAATTTATTTGCGAGGTAATGTCATTAATACGTCATAAGTTGAATTAGAACGGTTTACTAAACTAATTCTAGAATTAGTTATATAAACAGTACATATAATGATTGAATCTTTGTATTTTTCGATATATTATAAAACCATGATAAAACGGCTGTAGAGGTGAATGGATATTAACTAAAGAAAAAAGTTACTATCGACAGAATTAATAATGGCAATGCCATAGCATAGCAATAGCTGCAAGGAGCCGAGAGATATCAAACAAATAAGGGAGGCATAGTATAAATGTCTAATATTAGAGATGTTGCAAAGCTGGCAAATGTTTCAGTATCAACAGTTTCCAATATCATAAACAATAAAAACAACGTGAGCAGTGCAGTTTATAAAAATGTAATGGAAGCCATTGAAACATTAAACTATACTCCCAACCTTCTTGCCAGAAATCTCAAGACGAACAAGATTAAATTCATCGGTGTTATTTTGCCCAATATTTATAGCCACTATAACCAGATCGTGGATGGTATATTGAAGGCTGCGGAAGAAGAACATTATCATTTGATTATTAAGACGGCAAATGATATGAAAAATTATGAAAACATGGTGCTTGAGGAACTTATTGATCTGGGCGTAAAAGGAATATTGATTATAACGTGCAATGCAACGAATACTGGTATATTTGATTCGATTTTATCAAAAAAGATACCAATTGTTTTTTTAGAAAGAATAATCAAGGATAAGGATTATAATTCTATTAGCTTTGACAACTTTAACACCATATACGAAATCACTGAAAATCTGCTAAATGGTTTTATGCTTACTCACTCGGATGAAGAACGTGAGATTGTACTTGTTACAGGTCATACGGAATTCAGTTCAGAAAAGGAATGTGAAAATGGTTTTAAAATGGCGTTTGAGAAGCATAGCGGGAATTGCCGCAACAATATTCTGCATGTAAGCCTGAACAGGGAATACTCATTTAAACAGATTCTTTATTTCATTAGCCAAATGGATAAAATTCCAGACTGCTTTATAACCTCAAATGAAGTTTTAGCGGAAAACCTGATAGAAATACTTGGAGTGTTGAACAAAAAGTCTGAAATCTACAGTCTCTCGGGAGACAGTTGGTATAAATTTGATAATAGACAAGGAACTGTAAAGTTAAAAAGGAATGCAACGAGGCTAGGAATTGAGGGAATGAATTTACTAATTAAAAATCTAAATTCCCCAATACTCTTTGAAAACAAGCAGATACTCTTGAAAAATGAAAGGGAAAATAGCGAGATGGTTTACAAACCAACTACTATTACTGATACAAAAAAAGAGAAGATAAACCTTTTGCTTCTTGATGGGCCAATGTCCGAAGCAATGCTAAAATTAATACCAAACTTTGAAGACCATTTCGGGGTAAGTGTTGATTATCGTAAATGTCATTATATAGATTTATACAACAGTATTATTGAAAGCAACAAAATGGGAAAGAGCGATTTCGATGTATTTTTGATCGATTTGCCATGGATAAAGGAATTTGTAGAAAGTGGTTGTCTTTTAAAAATTGACGATTTTATAAAGAATGATAATGACGAATTTCTGCTGAACTTTAACGAAAATGTAAGAAAAACATTTATTGATTATTCAAGCAGTGTCTATACTTTCCCGCTAATGGTCGGCGTTCAGATGATGTTTTACAGGAGGGACTTGTTGGAGGACACGAAAATACAATGGATGTTTTATAAAGAGTATGGTATTGAACTCAAGCCACCGAAGACTTGGTCTGAATTTAATCTGGTTGCCAAGTTTTTTACCCGAAAGTATAATTCCAATTCTCCTACAGAATACGGTACATGTATTGCGGGCTTAAACCCTACCGGAATTATAGAAGAATTTTTACCTAGGCAATGGTCCTATAATGGAAGAATAATTACGGGAGACGGGGAATTTGTAATAAATAGCATTGAGAACATTAAGGCTTTAAACAGCTTATGTGAGACTTACCGCTATTGTCCTGTAGAATCTATAGACTATTGGTGGGATGATCAGATAGATAAGTTTGTAAAAGGGAATGTAGCCTTTATAAATACGTATAATTCGCATGTTTCAAATATATACGACCGTCAGGTGGCAAATATGTTCAACAACATAAAGTCTGATGCTATACCTGGAAATGCGTCTGTGCTGGGCGGTTGGGTGTTTGGAATCAATAAGTATTCCAAATATCCGAAAGAAAGCTATGAATTTATGAAATGGGCGTGCAGCAATAGTTTATCAGTGCACAACACTTTATTGGGCGGATTTGTCCCTAAAAACAATGTAGTTGATAATTCCCGGTTATCTTTGGCATATCCATGGATGGAAAATATCTCGACCTATCTGGATACCGAAAGGAAAAAGCAGACAATCAGAAACAAAAAGGGGAAAATACTTGATATGAATCTATTTGAGAAAATATTAGCTGACGGAATCTTAGATGCAGTTGCAGGGAGGAAAAGCCCAGAAGAAACTTTAAGTGCAGTGAAAGACAAATTCGAACAAATTGTTTTAGGCAGTACAAGCTGATCTTTTGTCAGGATTGCGGATATAGAGTTTGATATATAAAAGCAAGCTATATTTTTCAATAAATTGGAGGTGCAATATGAATGAATTATTAGGAAAATATGCAGTAATTACAGGTGCGGCAGGAGGGATAGGTGCTGCAACAGCAATGACTTTCGCCAAGGAGGGAGCAAAAGGAATAGTAATAGCAGATCTGAACATTGAAAAAGCAGAGGAAACAAGCGAGCTGATAAGTAATGAAACAGGCTGTATGTGTATAGCTGAGAAGGTCAATGTTGCAGATTATTCAGATATAAAGAAATTATTTGAAGTTGCGGCCAAGAAATTTGAGTCGCTGGATATCCTGGTTAACGGTGCAGGCATTTGTCCTGTAGGCAGTATAGAGGAAATAGGAGATATAGAGTGGGATATGGTGATGAACATAAATCTCAGGAGT
The DNA here is from genome assembly GCF_000802135.1 of Desulfosporosinus sp. BICA1-9. Classification (NCBI taxonomy): domain Bacteria; kingdom Bacillati; phylum Bacillota; class Clostridia; order Eubacteriales; family Desulfitobacteriaceae; genus Desulfosporosinus; species Desulfosporosinus sp. BICA1-9. Next base: position 39,880 of record NZ_JUEE01000191.1, on the reverse strand, counting down.
GCATATCTCTGCTCAAGAGAAGCCTTTACCAAAATGAAACAGAGAAAATACGGGAAAGTGATTAATATATCTTCCATTTCGGGCAGGATAGGCGGAATAGCCACAGGTGTAAATTATGCTGTATCAAAAGGTGGAATTATAGCCTTAACCATGTCACTTGCCAAAGCTGTAGGACCTTTTAACATCAATGTCAACTGCATAGCACCAGGGTTTATTGACACTCAAATGACTAAGAACTTTAACCATTTTGACCCTGAAACGGTCCCATTAAGAAGAATAGGAACACCGGAAGACGTGGCGGATGTCATACAATTTCTGGCTTCCGAAAGATCAAGGTATATAACGGGTGTGACTATCGACATCAACGGTGGTGTATTTATGGGATAGTTCTTTAGCAGATAAATTAATAATGTATTTGAATTTGGAGGAGTAGAGTATGGGTCGAAAATTAATTAATGATTTGATTAAAAAAGACATAGCAAGTGTTACAATCGCAGTATTTGTGATAAGTATACTGCTTACTATGGTAACTGAAGGATTCACTTCAGCATTTAACCTTGATTCATTAGGAAGAACAATAGCTATAACTGCCATAGTAGGATTTTCACAACTTATGGTTCTTTCCATAGGGCAATTCAATCTCGCACTTGGCTCCATGGCAGGAGTTACAGGCATGTTTACCGCAGCATTAATGGAAAAGTATGCGATTCCAGTGTTATTGGCGCTTATAATTGGGGCATTGATCGGGATGATATTGGGATACATACAGGGCTTGCTAATTGTAAAAACGGGGATAAACCCCTTCATCATAACATTGTCACTGGCAAGCATATATCTTGGAATTGCTACAGTAGCAACCAAAAGTGAGATGTATTCCAACCTGCCTGCTGGATTTAGGGCGATAGGTAAAGCGAGTGTGTTCCATGTGCCTATATTGTTTTTGATAACCTTAGGAGTTGCAGTGATATTAAGCGTGTTCATGTACCGGTTGCCTATAGGGAGGCAGATACTGGCAACAGGTGCGAGCGAGAGAGCTGCATATTTCTCAGGTATAAAAACTTCGGGAATTATACTTACAGCTCATTCAATTAGTGGGCTGCTGGCAGGAATGGCTGGCATACTGCAGGTGGCACGACTAGGTTCTGCACAGCTATCGGTAGGCCAGGACTGGATGCTGGTATCCTTTGCAGCTCCTGTACTTGGAGCCACAATATTGTCGGGTGGTAAGGTTTCAGTGTCGGGAGCGATACTGGGTGCCATGTTGATGAGTATCATGATAAACGGGTTAGTACTTTTGAATATAAACTCCAACTGGTTCCAGGCTTTCCTTGGAGTTATGCTGCTGGCGGCATTTCAAGTTGACAGATTGCGTCTCTCATTTGTTATGCAAAAGAAGATATAAACCGAAGGTGGCTGAGGTCAATCATCTTGAACCAGCAAAGATAACCCTAAACATGACAGAAAACGGTTTATCTTACAAGGAAGATAATGAGAGATGAGCACATTAACGAAAGCTCCATCTAAAAATAAAATGCTTTTAGAAAACATAAAAAGATCAAGCAACTTTAGTGTTGGAGGAGTAATAATACTACTCATGGTAATTCTTTGGGTAATGAAACCAGATTTCTTTTCCCAGGCAAACTTCAATGTAATAGCAAAAATCGTTTCCATAACTGCACTAGTGGGATTATCACAGATGATAATCCTGGCGGGGGGAGGAATGAACGTATCGGTTGGTGCCATAGGAGGACTGGTGGGTATTGTCACCGGTGGCATGATGGATGTGTTGGGGTTCCCGGTAGTAATAGCAATCGTGGTAGGTTTGGCAACCGGAATGCTATGCGGGGTAATAAATGGATTGATAATAGCAAAGTCGGGCTCATCAGGAGTATCTTCATTCCTGACTACACTTGCTACTGCAAGCGTCTTTACGGGATTGAACCTTGGAATAACAAAAGCAACACCATTTTACAACCTGCCTGAAACATTCAAGTACATAGGCAGTGGGAGCATCTTATCAATACCTATACTGTTATGGGTAATGCTGATAGTCATAGTGATATTTGGGATGGGATTCAAGTATACAAGCCTTGGTAGACAGATACTGGCGGTAGGGGGAAACGTCAAGGCGGCAGAATTGAGCGGTATACTGGTAGGGCGGATAACGGTCATATCACACCTTTTATCAGGGTTGGTTGCAGGGATAGCAGCGGTGCTTCTTGTGGCAAGGCTTGGCTCTGCACAACCCGATGTCGGTTCAGATTGGATGCTGTTCTCATTTGCGGCGCCTCTAATAGGTGGAACGCGGCTGGCAGGCGGTAAAATCAACGCAACAGGCACGGTGCTTGGAGCGATTGTGCTGGTACTGATATCCAACGGAATGGTCCATCTTAACATAGATGTCTATTGGATGAATCTTATACAGGGCCTGATAATATTAGCAGCAGTTGCAATAGACCGGATACGTACTATAAATGCTGAACGGATGGGGGTGAGAAAAAGTGAATATTGAAGAAATAAAGATGAATGAAGAAAGGATAGCGCTTGAACTAAAAAATATAACAAAAATCTTCCCGGGAGTAAAAGCATTAAGCAACGTGTCGTTAAAAATGAGAGAGGGCGAAGTCCATGCACTTATGGGAGAAAATGGTGCAGGGAAAAGCACCTTGATAAGGATACTATCGGGTGTACACGCTCAAGATGAAGGAACAGTAAGTGTATTTGGGGAACAGGTTCACTTCAACAACCCGAGGGAAGCGTTTTTCAAAGGAATAAATGTAGTACACCAAGAAAGAAACCTGGTACCAACATTTTCGGTCGCAGAGAACATACTGTTGGAGAAGATATCAGAGAAAGCTATATCCCTCATCGACAGAGAAAAGATATTTCAGGAAGCGCAAGAATTCATGAATATGGTAGGTCTGGACATATCCCCAAGGCAGCGCGTGGAAAACTTAAGTGCCGGACAGAAGCAAATGATAGAAATAGCCAAAGCGCTGTCCTCACGGGCAAAGATAATATTACTTGACGAACCGACAGCTTCACTGTCGCTGAAGGAAGCAGACGCACTGCTGGCGATAATTCGACAATTGAAGAAGCAAGGGGTATCGTTCCTGTATGTAAGCCACAAACTGGAGGAAGTATTCCAAATTGCCGATATGGTAACAGTTCTGAGGGACGGGCAGAATGCAGGTCCGGAAAAGACAATCAAGGAACTGGACCGGAGCAAGTTGATAGAAATGATGGTAGGACGTACACAGAACATCAAGAAGCTTGAGATAAGGAATTTACGCAAAGAAGCAGTGCTGGAGGTAAATGACCTGAGCAGCAAAAAGAGTCCTATGAAAAACTCGTTCAAGCTGTACAAGGGAGAAATACTTGGGTGGTACGGTTTGGTAGGAGCTGGAAGGACAGAACTTGCCAAGGCGTTGATAGGTGCAGAGGCATCCATAGCAGGAGAAGTGCTGTTAAATGGGAAGATGGTAAAAATACGCAGTGTAGCCGAAGCGATCAAGAAAGCAAGAATGGTGTATGTAACTGAGAACCGGCAGGAAGAAGGGCTGTTTTTATCTCACTCCATCACACGGAACGTCGCAGCCTCAATGTGGAAGAAGATATGCAACCGTTTTTTTATGCTAGACCTTGAAGAAGAAAAAAAGGTAGCGGAGTATTACAAACAAAAGCTGGAGATAAGAACACCGAGTATAGAGCAGTTGGTAGCGAACCTGAGCGGGGGTAACAAGCAGAAGGTGTGTATCGCCAAAGGACTTTCTGTCAAACCCGAGATATTGATATTTGATGAACCGACAGTAGGGATAGATATCAAGACAAAATCGGAGATACATGACTTAATATCCAACCTGGCATATGAAGGGATATCCATCATAGTGATAAGTTCGGACATGCCCGAGATAGTACAACTGGTAGACCGGATATTGGTATTCAAGAACGGCCAGATATGCGGAGAACTTCAAAACTGCAAGGATTATGATCCTATGAGTAGGAACATAATGGATCATATTTTCAGCAAAATATAAAAATTTTGAAAGGAGGTAGATTTCTTAAATTATTAAATTGATTTTAATGAAGGGTGAAAAAATTTAAAGGGAGGAAAAGACTATGAAAAAAAATGGTAAGCTGTTATGGGCAATTTCTCTGGTGCTGCTATTGGTCACTGCAATAGTTATGGTTGTAGGGTGCGGCCAAGTTAAGACGACTGATCCTGCAAAAAATTCGGCAGAAGAACAAAAGAAGGAAACGGCCTCACCTGACAAATACAAGTTTGCATTGGTAAAAGGCGCGGTACATCCATATTTTGATCCGTGGGCACAAGGTGCAAAAGACGCTGCAAAAGACTTTGGAATACCAGCAGTGGAAGTACAGGCACCACAGCACTGGAACCAGAACGAACAGAACGTAGTTCTTGACGGTTTGGTAGCAAAAGGATATAAGGGAATTGCACTTATGCCTTCAGACCCTGTTGCTGGAAATGAAGAAATAAGCAAAATGGTTGACAACAATGTGTTTGTTATAGCACTTGCGGGAGCACCTGCACAACCATCCAAGGCAAAATTCACTTTGGCAACCGATGTTTCCGAATCGGCATACCAGGGAGCCAAACGCGCTATAGAGGCAATGGGTAAGAAAGGAAATCTCGTTCATTTGACAGGACAGCTCACCGATACAAACACCAAAAAGCGTATGGATGCAGTTAAGAAAGCGGTTGAAGAAGCCCCTGATGTGAAGCTTCTTCAGACAATAACTGACATTGACGTGGCAGAACCAGCACAGAACGCAGTAAGCAGCTTGCTTGCAGCAAAGAAGTCACAGATTAACGGTATAATTTGTACAGCATACATTCCTTCAGTAACAGTTGCAACACAGCTTCGTCAGCTCAACGAAAAGAATATTAAAGCTGTAGGAATCGATACAGATAAAATAGTAATTGACGCAATAAAAGATGGATTCATGCTCGGAACAATGTCCCAAAATCCTTATGGACAAGCATACATCGGTTTATATTCCTTTAAGCTTCTAGCTGATGGATACAAATGGAAGAGCGATGCTCCAGCCATTATTGACTCTGGTTCCTTCTTTATCAACAAGGATAATAGTGCAAACTATGAACAGGGTATTACTGAAATGACTAAAAAACTAATGGGTGAATGGAAAGATAAATATTTTAGTGCTCCATAAAATATGAGTTTAAATGATTTCAAATATTTTCATTCTTACATTGGAAAGGCACCTCTAGCAGGGGGCCTTTCCAAAAAAAATACTTAAGTATTCGAATTTGAAGGGTTCTGCTTATATCAGTAATGAAAGCTTGAAATAAGTGTAAATAAGATGATACTGAACTTAAAAGGCCTAATTGGCAATGTAGAGGCTGCAGCAAAGGATCTGACGTCAGATTCAAAAACCATGTTGGCATATACAAAACAGTCCGTGCTTGCCAACGAGCAGGTGCCGTTAGCCATCTAGGAAATCAATAGAGCATTTAACGATATTGTGCTATCACTGGAACCAGTTTCGACCAAGCTGTAAAGCACAAATCAAGCGCTTATAAATATTAGGGTATTTAAGGACAGGACTCTTGAGAGGATGCAAAGCATAATGTCAATAACACAGCAAGCAGTTGCATGTTTTGATAAATCGGTGTCCAAATTTTCTAGATAAAGGGGGATAATTTATATGGCGTATGGATATAACGGGAAAATATTGAGGGTTAATCTTACAGAAAAAAATATAACGGTAGAAGAACCAGGTGTAAACTTTTTCAGAAGATATCTAGGTGGTAGGGGTATAGTTGCATACTATCTTTTGAAGGAAATACCCGAAGGTATAGATGCATTTAGTGAGGAAAATAAACTTGTTTTTGCCACAAGTGTGGTAACCGGTGCGCCCGTACCAGGATTCGGAAGACACTCAGTCGGAGCCAAATCGCCGCTCACAAACTTTTTCGGAGAATCTGAGGCGGGAGGATTTTGGGGACCGGAATTAAAGTTTGCAGGCTTTGAAGGAATTATTGTGGAGGGTAAATCGTCTGCTCCAGTATATATCTGGATAAACGACGGTAAGGTTGAATTAAAGGATGCCTCTCATTTGTGGGGCATGGATACTGCTGACACGAAGGATATACTGGTTGAAGAGTTGGGTGATCGGAAGGTTAGAACCTTAATCATCGGTAAGGGAGGAGAAAACCTTGTTAGGTTTGCAGGAATAGCAAGCGATGTAACCCACTATCACGGAAGGACGGGTTTGGGTGCGGTAATGGGTTCCAAGAACCTGAAAGCAGTGGTAGTAAGGGGGACCAATAAGCTTAATTTTAAAGATGAAGAGAAGCTCAAGCAAATATCAAAGGAATTTTCAGAAAAGTTCAGATCAAATGCCGATAACAGTTCTCATACAAGAATTGGCACAAGTGGCTACTATTTTGGAGCGAATGATGCTGGTTCGCTCCCAACAAGGAATTTCAGATCCGGACACTTTGATGAACTTGAATTCACTATAGATGAGCTGCATGATACTCTTAAAATCAAGACGGAAGGCTGTTATGCATGTCCCATAAGGTGCAAACAGGTGTTTAAAGCTGAAAAGCCTTACAACATAGACCCAAGGTATGGCGGACCTGAATATGAGACATTAGCTGCATTTGGTTCTACGTGCGGTGTAAATGATATGTTCTCTCCATCCAAGGCACACGAATTGTGCAACAAATATGGTTTGGATACTGTTTCCGCAGGTGTTGCAATAGCATTTGCCATGGAATGCTTTGAAAACGGATTAATTACCAAGGAAGATACAGGTGGGATAGAACTGAAATTCGGCAATGCTGAAGGCATGCTGAAAATATTGGAAATGATAGCATCGAGGGATGGGTTTGGGGATATACTCGCTGAAGGAAGTAAGAGAGCGGCAGAAAAGATAGGCAAAGGAGCTATCAAATATGCCATGCAGACCAAGGGTCAGGAATTTGCAATGGCTGAACCAAGAGCAAAATACGGACTAGGCTTGGCATACGCAGTATCACCGACAGGTGCAGACCACCTGCAGGCAGAACATGACGGAGCCTTTGATCCGGCTCTAACAGGATACAGCCATGCGGCCGATGACACAAATTACTTTATGAAGGGAATATATCCCCTAGGACTTTTGGAACCTGTTGAAAGCCTTTCCTTAGGACCTGAAAAGGTAAGACTTTTTACATACCTCCAGCATAATTTCAGTTTGCACAACGTGCTTGACTTGTGCATGTTTATAACTGCTCCTGTCAGGACAATGAAATTAACACAGCTGGTTGATATAGTCAATGCCGTTACGGGATGGGAAACCAGCCTTTGGGAATTATTCAAAACTGCAGAAAGGGCAACTACGATGACACGGTGTTTCAATGTCAAACACAGCCTTAAAGTAGAAGATGACACTACAGTGCCTGACAGGTTGTTTGAGGGATTGGAAGGAGGCGCCTTGAAAGGGGCCAGACTGAACAAGGAAGAATTCTTGGAATCTATTTCGTTATATTATGAAATGATGGGATGGGATAGAAACACCGGTATACCTACTGAAGGTAAACTGCATGAGTTGGGGATTGGTTGGACAAACAGCGAAATAAGGTAATTGGGAGAAATGGCTATGGTTAAGGTAAAAGTTGAGTTTCTTGGCACTATTTCCAAGGAGGTTGGTGTCAAGAAAATGGATATGGAATTGGATAACGATATTGACAAGGCAATATCTTCGCTGAAGCAGGTAATTGAAAGCAGGGCTGAAAAACCATTATTGTATACGGTTTTAATAAATGGTGCCAATTACGCTATGCTAAAAAAGAATGGTGAAACTATTAAACAGGGTGATTGTATTTTAATAGTGCCTGTGATCGTCGGAGGTTAAAATTAATTATTGATTTACAATAAGTGAGAAAGAGGTAGTTTAATTTATGTCTACAGTACAAATTAAGGAAATATGCTATAAAAATTACGGAAAATGCGTAGAAATATCCAATGGTAAAGTGGATTTAGTTGTGACCGTGGAAGCCGGGCCCAGAATAATAAGGTACGGTTTTACTGGAGATAAGAATGTTTTCTGTGATGATTCAAAGTTAGAGCTGGAAATTGACGGTGAAAAATGGAGATTAATGGGTGGACACAGACTTTGGAGCAGTCCGGAAGCATTTCCACGCACTTATTACCCGGACAACTCTGCAGTAGACTGGTGTAAAGTTGAAAACGGCATCAGGCTGAAAAGCAAGGTGCAACCATGGGTTCAAATAGAAAAGGAGATTGAGATTGTTCTTTCACCAGAAGAGAGCAAGGTTAAAATTTTACATAGGATAACCAATAGGAATGCTTGGGATGTTGAACTCGCTGCCTGGGCTGCGTCGGTTATGGCGCCCGGAGGAAAGGAAATCCTGCCGTTTGCAACGAAAAAATCACACTTTTCGGATGGGGCAAAAGGAGCCAGATTTATGACTATCTGGGCCTATACAAAGATGGCTGATCCGCGCGTGAACTGGGGCAACAGGTATGTGACCCTGCAACAAGATAGAAATAATAAGGAGGACTTCAAGCTTGGAATATCCAATGAAGATGGCTGGGCTGCCTACCTGAACGAACGCAATCTCTTTATTAAGCGTTATAAGCATTTCAATGATGCCATATACCCAGATAATGGGGTTTCATATGAAACTTATACTATCGATTATATGCTTGAAATGGAATCATTATCACCACTGAAACTTCTTAAACCTGGAGCGACTGTTGAACATACCGAGGAATGGGAATTATATAATGACGTTGAGCTGACCCTGAATAATGAAAATGAAATAGATGCACTTGTTGCAAGATATATAATCTAAAATATATCCATAGGGATAACATAAATAAACTCAACCCAAGAAAAACCAAGTGTTGACTGCGCTTGCAGCTAATCAAGAGGAAGCGGACAACTTATAGCGGGACCGGAGGAATGTCTTTGGGGTTAATGCCCGAAGTTTCACAAACAGCTTCTAGGAAACGATTACAAAGCTGGGCATTTCCTTTTTGGTGGAATCAAGCCTCCCTTTCGACTGCCAACTGAAGAAGAAGTTCGGGAAATGAAACTTTTATTAGAACTTAGGTGTTCTCAAATAAGGGGGAAGAGTGATGGAATCTTTAGATTTGAAACTGTTTGCCGATATTCCTCTGCCAAGGTTCGTCAAGGTTAAACAGCACTTTAAGCAAGAGCGGATTGACAACGTTCCCGAAGAAGTAAAGACTCAACTAGTACCTCACTTGACTGATCTCCAAGGGAAAACCATTGCCATTGGGGTGGGAAGCAGGGGAATAGCTAATATCAAGGAAATAACCAAGACACTTGTGGATGAATTGATCGCAGCAGGAGCTAAACCATTTATTATTCCAACGATGGGGAGCCATGGGGGGGCAACGGCTTCCGGACAAGCGGGGGTTTTAGCATCGTACGGGATTACCCCGGAAAGTATGGGAGTCCCGGTCGACGCCTCCATGGAGGTGGCAAGTATCGGAGAACTTGAACCAGGACTTCCTATCTACGTAGCCCAAAGTGCCCTTCAAGCGGATGGTATCGTCGTGATTACTCGTGTGAAAGCCCATACCGCCTTCAGGGGCCCCATTGAGAGTGGCGTGGCGAAGATGTTAACGATTGGACTGGGTAAACAAATTGGAGCGGACTCCTTACATCACCAAGGCTTTGGGCGTTTTGCTGAATTGATTCCCAAGGGTGCTCAAATGATTGTTGAAAACACTAAGGTATTATTTGCTCTAGGAATTGTTGAAAATGCTTATGAACAAACTTATAAAATTGAGGTACTTTCACGCGCGGATATTCTAGCCATGGAAAAGGAGATGGCCTTGCTGGAAGAAAGTAAAAGGATTATGGGACGGCTGCTGTTTCCCGAGTTTGACGTGTTAGTGATTGAAGAAATTGGAAAAAACATTAGTGGGGAAGGCCAAGATCCTAATGTTACGGGCCTATATATTACCAAGTATTGTAATGACGGTCCAAGGTTTCAAAAAAGCGCCATATTTAGCTTATCTGAAGAAACCCATGGTAATGCTAATGGAGTTGGGGTAGTCGATGTAGTTACACAAAACTTATTTGATAACATAGATTTCATTGCGACTTATACCAATTCTTTTACCAGTACGGAGGTTTTACCAGTCAAGATTCCAATGGTTGCGGGCAATAAAGAGGACGCTCTACGGATTGTAGTCAAAGCCTGTAACGGGGTAGATCGCGGGAAACATCGAATCGTGTGGATTAAAAACACTCTGGAGCTAGAGGAGATCGTAATTAGTGAGACTTTACTCGAAAAGGCACAGGCCCATTCGCAAATCGAAATTTTAACTCAGGCTGGGGAGCTCACATTTAATCAAGGAGAACCCATATTCCCGTGGTAAAAGGGGTGGCGAAGTAACGAAAGTTAAGATAAGTTCATGGGTATTTGGTACCTATATTAGGCATAGAAAAGCGCAGGTGTCTTCGATTAACGAAGTCCTGCGCTTTTTTTACTGTTCTACTACGTGATTTGGTTAAATGTTAAAAGATAGGCAGAATCCTGAAGCTTGTTATTGGTCCTTAGTGCATAGACAAAAGACGGTATTTATGTGTGATATTCAAGTATTCTTATTTTAAATATGAAAGGAGTATATGGTTTGAATCATTTGGTAAATGTATCATATATTGATTGCGATTGCAAGCATTGGAACTCAATCCTATATAGATCCACATTCTTGGATACTTAGTTTCTAAAAACAAAAAATAGAATATTTAATTAGAAGAGCTAATAGGCAGTTTATTTATGATAAAATATGATAAATGATAATTGATTTTTTTGAAATTTTTCATATTTGAAGGGAAAATTAATGAATAGTTTACTAAACAGAATAAAAAAATTCTTAAATATTCAGAGAGCATTGAGGAAAATAAAAATCAGGACAAGGCTGATTATGACCTTTTTGACGCTATCTTTGGTTCCAATTTTAATTGTAGCAGTATTATCATTTATAAATACATACATGGATATGGAAGCGAAGGCAAGAGAATACTCGCATAATATTTCAACTCAGATAGTCAACAATATTAGTTATCGCTTTGACAACTATATTGATAAATTTGAACGTATCGCACTAAATAGTTCAATATTGGCGGATATCTATAATTATAAAGGATTAAAGGATTACAGACAGATAGAGATATCCAATAGGATAAAGTATACACTTGCATCAATTGTTGGGAATGATGAAGGTATAGATTCAATAGAGATTCGTTCAAGGGATGGGGACAGGTTTTATTACACTTTTCCAATTACAAAGGGCAGTGTATTTGAAAGCAACTTGATTACCGAGGCCTATGACAGCCCTAAGATCATATGGAAGGTTTCAAAGAAAGAGATAGATGACGATGAAGAGATATATATAATTCTTGCAAAGAAAATGAAGATACAATTTGAAAAGGATGTAACAGGCTTTACTCTTATGGCAATAAAAAGGGACTATTTGGATCAAATATGTGAGCAAATTACAAAAGGTAAAAACATGTACGTTGTAATTACGGACCAGGATGGAAGGATAATATCACACCCAAACGTAAACAAGGTGTTGCAGACTTTTGATAAAAAAATACTTGACAGAATAAATTATAATGAGGACATTAAAAAATCAGGCCACGATTCTGAAAGTATATTCAAGATAAGCACAGATGAAGGAGTTATGCTAGTTGCTTATGATGTACTGCCTAAGAATAACTGGAGGGTCATCAGTGTAGTCCCTTATTCTTTCTTATTACAAAGCACTGTTAATAATGGCATCATGACCCTTTTTATAGTCATAGTTTGTTTTTTATTTGCTTTCTTCATATCTTTAATTGTAACTAAAAGTATTTCATTGCCTATTAAAAACCTTACGTTGACTATGGAAAAAGTCGGTAAAGGAGACTTGACGGCAATTGTTCAAGCAGAATGGGGAGAGATCCATGATGAGCATGCAATGCTTTCAGCGGGGTTTAATGATATGATTTATAAGCTCAGGAAATTGATTGATGACGTTTATCACTCCCAATTGAAGGAGAAAGAACTGGAATTCCTTAAAAAAGAAGCGGAATTAAATGCATTGCAGCAGCAGATAAATCCCCATTTCCTTTACAATACGCTTGAGTCAATATTCTGGATGGCCCAGTTAAAAGGTGAGAACGAAATAAGCGAAATGATTACAGCGTTAGGTAAGTTTTTCAGGACAAGCATAAATAAAGGTTTGGAATACATGACTATTGAAGACGAAATCAATAATGTAAAAAATTATATATACCTTCAGAAATTAAGGTTCAGTGACCGATTGGCTGTTGAGTGGGAAATTGATGAAGGCATTTTGAAGTATAAAACTATCAAGCTAATACTTCAACCAATTATTGAAAATGCAATTCTTCATGGAATTGAAAGCATGGAAAAGGATGGAATGATAACCATTGAAGCATTTAAACTTGGAAACACTATTGTATTCCAAGTTAGTGACAATGGAGCTGGGATGTCAGTTGAAGAATTGGAAAAATTGAAAATTAATTATTTTAATAATTTTGACAGGTCGCTGTCTAAAAGTGTAGGAGTTAAAAATGTAGACCAGAGGATAAAACTATATTTTGGAAATGAGTATGGAGTAAATATATCCAGTCAATTAGGAAAAGGGACAAGCGTAGTCATAAGTATTCCTGTGATTGTTGATGAAAATGACATTAACAATCATAGAAATACGAACATTGGGGGTAACGATTGAAATGTATAAGTTGTTAGTGGTTGAAGATGAAGTCCTGATAAGAAAGGGCATAGTAAAAAGTATTGACTGGAATAGCTTGGGGTATGAAGTTATCGGTGAAGCTGTTAATGGTAGTGATGCGCTTGAGATGATTGAGAGGAACACCCCAGATGTAGTTTTGACGGACGTCAAGATGCCTGTAATGGATGGGCTTGAACTTTCGAGAATCATTGAAGGAAGATATAAGGGCATTAAGATAATTATATTGAGCGGATATGCTGATTTTGAATATGCTAAGGCTGCCTTAAAGGTTCATGCATTTGATTATTTACTTAAACCAACAGATAAAACAAAATTTATTGATACATTTGTTAGATTGAAAACTGAATTGGATAAAGAAAAAGAAAAGAATCACGACATGGTACTTTTGCTCGGCAAAATGAATGAAGGTTTGATTAATTTAAGGGCTGATTTTATATTCAGCCTATTAAATGGAGACATTCCATCTATTCAAAACACATATGAAAGAATGGAATATCTTGAGCTGGATTTAACAGGAGAAAATTTTACCGTTGCTGTTATAAAAATAGAGGGGTCAATGATAAACCTCTTAAAAAAATGGGGAAACGATGCTAAGCGCATTATGTTTGCTTGTACAAAGATCATACAAGAGTTATTGGATATAGAAAACTGTGGTATTGTTATCGCAAAAGGTTTAGGTGAGCTTATAGTTGTTTTTAATTTTAAAACTTACGAAATAACATCAGAATTATGCAATAAAGCCAAATTAATATTAAATCAATCGTGCTCTAATATCAAAAAAACGATTTTTATAGATGAAAACATTATAATAGCTGCAGGATTGGGATTATCATATCCTGATATTAATCATGTTTCAAAGTCCTATATGCAAGCAAATAAAGCACTTAAGGGGAGGTCCTATGACTACTGCAGGGATTTTTTCATCTTTGATCAGAGCCAGGAAGACACAATCTCTTTTGAAAAACATTGGATTAAAGAATACCCATCTGAAGCCAATTCAATAATTGTAGAGATTACCTGCGGGAATACAGAAAAAGCGAGGGAACTTGTTGAAGCTTTATTTAATAAGTTTTTAAGAGCAAAGCTTAGTTGTACATTAATACAAAATTATGCTTATGTACTTTGCTTTCTGATTGCAGCAAATCTTTCAGAACTACAAAAACAAATAGGTGAATCGGAGATATTTACATCAGATTTTGAAGATTGTATCAAAAAAACTGGAACAATTGAAGAAATAAAAGAGTATTTACTAAATGTTTTATTAAATTTGGCTGAAGATATCAAAAGTTTTAAACAAACAGATCAGAAAACTCACAGAAAAATTATTCAAACTGTTAAGGATTTTATAAACAACAACTACTTTGAGGATATTTCATTAGAAATAATCAGCAAACATGTTTTTGTTTCGTCAGCATATTTAAGCTTTTTATTTAAGAGTATTACAGGAGAAAACTATACTGATTACTTAAGGAAGGTTCGTCTTGAAAAAGCTAAAGAACTTTTAAGTAGAATTGATCTGAAGGTTTATGAAATTGCAAGCAAGGTTGGTTACAATGATTACAAGTATTTTTCCATACAATTCAAAAAGACTTATGGGTTGAGCCCAACTAAATTCCGAGAAAAATTGTAAATTTTATTGCTCCTTTTATATGAAAGGTGGATGTGTATGAAGGTTCGAAAATATGTCGTGATTATCGTTATGCTCGCAATTACGGCGATATTAAGTATATCATGCAGCAATCCAAAGACTAAAACTGAAGATTTGTCCGAACCTAAGAAAAAGGTTATAGGAGTATCAGCATTAACATTTCAATTGGAATACTATTCAGAATATGCCCAATCTATAAAAAAGTCAGCAAATAGAAACGGAATAAAAATCATGGTTACCGACTCCATGTGGAATATTGACAAGCAGATATCAGATATAGAAGGCTTTATCAACAATAAAGTTGATGCCATTATTTGTTCACCGGTAGAACCTAATGAGATTAAGCCATTTCTAATAAAAGCTGAGGAGGCCGGCATCCCGGTTGTGGTAGAAATGACTAAAGTTGACGGGATAAATCCTCTAGTGTGCACTGACCAGGAGGCGGGAGGAGAACTTGCCGGGAAATATGTGGGAGAGTGGATAAACTACAGGTATGGAGGGTATTGCGATGTAGCGATTATTGATTTTCCATATTTTCAGAATACAATTGACCGTGTTAAAGGATTTAAAAAAGGCCTAGCTGAAACTGCACCGCATGCAAGGATAGTGGCATCGATTGATGGTAAGGCCAAGCTGGAGACGGCAATGAAAGCAATGGAAGATATTCTTCAAAAGTATCCACATGTAAGATGTGTTTTCGGTATAAACGATGACTCGGCTAAAGGAGCTAATGCTGCGTATGAAGGCACAATCATACCACCGGAGGATGTTTGTATTATAGGCTTTGATGCAGATTTGGGTACCAAAAAAATGATAAATGCTCACAGATATATTAAAGGAAGTGTATATGCAGATACAGAAAAAATTGCTGAAGCTTGTATAAATGCTGCGCTAAACAAGATAAGGGGTGAAAAAAATACTCAGAACTGGATAAATGTTATCGGTGCTCAGTTTCTTATAACCCAGGAAAATATATCGAAGTATTATAAACCTGAAGACAGTGGTTTAATTAATTAGAAAAACCATTAATATAATAGATAAACAAATTTTGATATTATGAAAAAAATAGATGAAACATAGAAAGCTTCGTATATAAAATAAAATCTAGTCGTTGTATATTTGAATTATACTAATTTTAATGCATACTGATTTTTATCATCATTAGAAGGGGGATAAAAAATGCTATATGGCAGAAACATTGGTATACCTACTGATAAACTGCATGAGTTGGGATAGGGTCAGGAAAACAGGAAAACAGGAAAATAAGATAATAGGAGAAATGGCTATGGTTAATGTAAAAGTGGAATTTCTTGGCACTATTTCCTATGAAGTTGGCGTTAAGAAAATGGATATAGAATTGGATGGCAATATTGACAAGGCAATATCTACGTTGAATCAGGAAATTGGAAGGAGAGCTAGAAAACCGCTATTATATACAGTCATAATAAATGGTGTCAATTATGCTTTGATAAGAAAAGATAATGAGACCATAAAACAGGGTGATTTAATTTTAATTGTGCCTGTAGTCGCGGGGGGGTGAAATTTATTTCATGGGGAAAGGGAGGTGTGCTTCTATGGTGAAATTATTTGGTAAGGAATTTAAAATGGATGAACTCCGACAATATGTCGGGAGCATGAGTCAGCTTGCAGGAGCAAGGGTTTTTGAATACAAAAATGGACGTGCTGATGGGATTAAAGGCATAGATGTAAAAACAGGGTCAGGATTCAGATTTACTGTGCTTCCTGATAGAGGAATGGATATAGCTGATGCGGAATACGGCGGGAAGTCTTTGGGCTGGATGTGCAAGAATAATATAGCAGCACCGCAGTATTTTGAAAATGGAGGATTGGGATTCCTTAGGAGCTTTAATGGAGGGCTTATAACTACGTGCGGATTAACACAGGCGGGGGATCATGGTGTGGAAGGGGATGAGGTACTTGGTATACATGGCAGAATATCACATCTTCCAGCAGAGATAATTAATGTTGAAGAAAACTGGTATGGAGACGACTACGTAATAAAATTGTCAGGAAAAATTCGTGAGTCCTGCCTTTATGCGGAAAATCTTGTCTTGAAGAGAGAAATAATATGTAAAATGGGTGAATCCAAGGTGCTTATTAAAGACATGGTAGAGAACGAAGGGTATAATGAGTCACCTTTCATGATACTGTATCACGTCAATTTCGGATTTCCAATTGTAAGCAAGGATACAAAGCTATACTCATCAGCATTAAAAGTAGAGCCGTTCAATGAGGAGGCAAGGAAAGGGGATGGAGAGTATTCTTTATTTGATAGACCGACCAAAGGCTATCAGTGGCAGGGATTTTTGCATATAATGCCGCAGGATAGAGAAAAGGTTTATGCAGGGCTTGTTAATGAGAGTATTGACTTTGGAGGATATGTGGCATATTCCCCCAAGCAGATGCCGTGCTTTAATGAGTGGAAAATGATGGGCCAACAGGACTATGTTGTGGGGCTTGAACCTGGTATAAACATACCGGAGGGAAGAATTGAAGCAAGGAAAAACGGAAGACTGACCACACTGAAGCCGGGTGAACGGTATGAAATTAATTTTGAAATAGGTGTGTTAGAGGACAGAATTGACATAGAAAGGTTTAAGGCGATGATATAGGCAGGATGTTTTGTTCAGGCATAGGTATTGATGCAGTAAGTCAAGGCGAGTAGAGTCCCCACCTTAATTACAAGGTGGGGATTTTATTTTCGCTTACCTTAAAAGCATAGGAAAGCGATGTACTGACGCAATTTTTTATAATTAATAAACAATTTAAAATATTAAAAAAGTAGATGAAAAATATAAAATACCGTATATTAAACAAAAATCAGCCATTGTATATTTTAAATGTGAATTAAATAAGGAGAGGGGATTGAAAATGAAAAAGGTCATCAGGTTGTTAAGTTTGTGTTTGGTAGCTTCTATGGTATTAGGACTTGCAGGATGCGGGGCTGCAAAGGTTACGGAAGCTCCTAAGGAAGTTGTAAAGAAGTATGTCATTGGCATTTCTCCGTTGACAACACAACATGAGTATTACATTGGTTATTTGGAAGGAATCAAAAAGGCAGCTAAAGAGCTTAATGTTGAGGTAATGATCGTTGATCCACAATGGGATGTTGTAAAACAGACAGCAGACATCGAAGACTTTATTGCTAAGAAAGTAGATGCAATGATAGTTTCGGCAGTTGACCCAAAAGGTATCAAGCCTGCTTTGGAAAAAGCTGAAAAAGCAGGAATTCCAGTGATTTCTGAAATGACAAAAGTTGAGGGAATTGTGCCATTAGTTGGTACTGACCAGATAGAAGGCGCAGAGCTTGCAGGAAGATATGCAGGTGAATGGATAACCAAGAAATACAACGGTACAGCAGACGTTGCAATCTTGAACTTCCCGTATTTCCAGAACGTTTTAGACCGCGTCACAGGATTCAAGAAAGGTCTTGCAGCAACAGCTCCAAACGCTAAGATCGTAGCTGATGTTGACGCAAAAGCCAAGATGGAAACAGCAATGAAAACCATGGAAGATGTACTTCAAGCTAACTCAAACGTTAAGGTTATTTTCGGTATTAACGATGACTCTGCAAAAGGTGCAAATGCAGCATTCCAGGCAACAAAGCTAAAACCTGAAGACATTTGTATATTGGGTTTTGATGCAGACAGTGGTGTCAGAAAGCTTATTAAAGGAAATGAATTCGTTAAAGGCAGCGTTGCAGCCGATACTGACATTATTGGTAAGGCTTGTATTGAAACGGCTATAAAGAAGATTAAAAAAGAAACTCTACCTGATTGGGTTAGGGTTGAAGGTGCACAGTACCTGGTAAACAAAGAGAACATTGATAAGTATTTGAAATAGTAATAGGTTAATAGCTTGTAATTAAGTATGAGGGGATAATATGCTCCTCGTACTTAATTATCAGGCATATGGCGGGTAATTAGAAGAAGATGAAGTCTGTTATAACCCCCAACATATTATAAGTTTGATCCCAAAGGTAGGAGAGATTTGTATGGAAACAATTATACGAATGGAAAACATTACCAAGGTATACCCTGGTGCTGTAGCACTTGAAAATGTCACCTTTGAGGTTGCCAAGGGAGAAGTAAGAGCGTTGTGTGGGGAAAACGGTGCTGGGAAATCAACACTTATGAAAATTTTCGCAGGAGCTATACAAAAAACTTCTGGTAAATTATTTATTAATGATCAAGAAGTAACTATTGATAATCCGCATGTTGCAAAAGGATTCGGTATAAGCATAATTTATCAAGAGTTCTTTTTAAATCCTAATCTAAGTATTGCAGAAAACATTTATCTAGGCAGAGAACCAATGATTAAAAGCCTAGGTATTATTAACTGGAAGAAAATTTATAGCGATGCTGAAGAAATTTGTGATAGGCTTCATTTTAAAATAAATGTAAAAACTCTGGTTAAAAAACTGAGTGTAGCCCAGATGCAAATGGTTGAAATCGCAAAAGCTATTTCATGGAATGCAAGTATTATTATCATGGATGAACCTACTGCTACTCTTACTAATACAGAGATAGATTCATTGTTTGATGTTATAAAAGAATTGAAGAAACATGAAGTGACAATAGTATATATTTCCCACAGACTTGAAGAAATATTTAGAATAGCAGACAGTGTAACGGTTTTAAGAGATGGTAAAACCATAGGGACGGAGTTAACCAAGAGCATAGATAAGTCCTATCTTATAAAAATGATGGTAGGAAGAGAATTAATTGAACTCGCGAGAGTTGAAAGATGTAGGAAGGAATTAACACTAGAAGTAAAAAATCTTAATCAAACAGGTATTCTTTATGATATAAACTTGAAAGCATACAAGGGGGAAATATTAGGAATTTCAGGTCTGGTAGGATCTGGCAGGACGGAGCTTGTAAGGGCTATATTCGGCGCAGATCCGATTAGCTCGGGAGAAATATTTATTGAAGGTAAAAAGGTAAACATCAGAAATATCAGAGATGCTATCAGGGCTGGCATAGGTCTGGTTTCTGAGGATAGGAAGAGACAGGGGCTAGTGCTAGGTCTGGAGATTTATAAGAATATAACCTTAGTAAGTCTGAAAGAAGTTTTAAGAAGACTTATGTTATTTAAAAAATACGAAGAAGATGTTGCTCGAAAATATATGAGCAATCTCAAAATAAAGACTCCGAGTGCTTCACAGAAAGTTATCAACCTGAGTGGTGGAAATCAACAGAAAGTTGTTTTGGCCAAGTGGATGTTCACTAATCCTAAGGTTTTGATTTTTGATGAACCTACCAGAGGAATAGATGTAGGGGCAAAATTTGAAATTTATAATTTGATGAACCAACTTGTCGCTGATGGGATAACGATAATTGTGATTTCCTCGGAGTTGCCGGAAATTTTGGGAATCAGTGACAGGATACTGATTATGAATGAGGGCCATGTTGCTGGTGAACTTTCTAGAGAAGAAGCAACTCAGGAAAAAATTCTTCACTATGCTGCAGGGGTTATGAAAGAAAAATGAGTTTCATTATTTAAATACTTAATTGGAGGTTTATTTAAATGGCAGAAATTAATGGAGCAAATCTAAGTTCTGTAAAAATAAAAAGATATTTTAACAACATTCTATCAAACTACGGCACTGTACTTGTTTTAATAATTTTATGTTTAGGGATAGCATTAGCATCCGATGATTTTTTAACGGGTACAAATTTATCTAACGTTGGACGACAGGTTACAATGATTGCTATTGTTGCAGCAGGTATGACAGTCGTACTTCTAACCGGGGGAATAGACCTCTCTGTAGGATCAATAGCAGGTCTTGTGGGTGTTGTAACAGCGATATTGTTGACAAGTGGTATACCTGTAGGGTTATCAATAGTTTTAGGGTTGTTATTAGGTGCAATAGTTGGGTTGATTAACGGTTTAATAATCACTAGGCTTAATATTCCTTTTTTTATAGTAACACTTGCTATGATGACAATAGTTAGAGGAGTTGGGTTCCTTCTAACAAAGGGGTTACCTGTTGCTAATTTTCCTCAAAGCTTTCAAGCAATAGGAAAAGGTTATGTTGGTCCAATTTCAGTTTCTGTCTTGATTGTGGCAGTAGTTTATATAATATTCCATATAATGCTTAACTATACTAGGATGGGCAGATATATATATGCAATTGGTGGAAATGAAGAAGCAGTGAGGCTTTCTGGTATTAATGTCAAATTTTATACTACAATTGTATACGTTATTTGCGGTTTGACAGCAGCGATGAGCGGAATAATTCTCGCTTCAAGATTAAATTCAGGGCAGCCTACAGCTGGCAGCGGCTATGAACTTGATGCAATAGCTGCAGTTGTAATCGGTGGTACAAAACTGAGTGGTGGAGAAGGGAAAATTTACCAGACGCTAGTTGGTGCTTTAATAATGGGTGTACTGAGTAACGGTTTGAACCTTCTGAATGTATCATCTTACTGGCAGTTTATATTGAAGGGTCTAATAATACTTATAGCAGTTTTTATATCTGCACAGTCCAACACTGAATCTGCAAAAAGCTAGTTTAACAATTCCCTGTGATTAAAAATCATTGGCTATCACCGGGAAGGTTTATATTAGAGGCATATTATTGATCTTGAATAAAAAAGTAGGGGTGAAAAACATGCCATACGGATACAACGGAAAGATTCTAAGAATCAACCTCACAACAAAGGAAATAAAGGTTGAGGAGCCAGGTGTGAAGTTTTTCAGAAGGTATATGGGGGGAAGAGGCATAATAAGCTACTTTCTCCTTAAGGAAGTGCCTAAGGATGCTGATCCTCTGGGTGAGGAAAATAAGCTTATAATTACGACCAGTGTTATTACAGGAGCACCTGTTCCAGGACTTGGAAGGCATTCGGTGGGGGCAAAATCACCCTTGACAGGTTTCTATGGAGAATCCGAATCGGGAGGGTTCTGGGGACCAGAACTTAAATTTGCAGGATATGATGCATTAATAATAGAAGGAAAATCCCAATCACCTGTATACATTTCTATAAATAATGGTGAAGTTGAGATAAGAGATGCGGCACAAATCTGGGGAAAAGAGACTGGAGATGCGGATGAGGCCATAAAGCAGGAACTCGGAGATAGCAGGATAAAAACACTAATAATTGGTCCTGCAGGAGAAAACCTTGTTAAAATAGCTGCTATAGCACACGATCTGAGTCATTATCATGGCAGGACAGGGATGGGTGCTGTAATGGGATCAAAAAAACTTAAGGCAATAGTTGTTAGGGGAACCAATAAGCTAGAATTTGCAGACCCTGAAAAGCTTAAGTCAATAGCTAAGTACTTTGCCGAAAACTACCCCAAAAATGCAGACAACAATGGCCAGCACAAACATGGAACCACTGATTACTATTTCGGAGCACAGGCGGCAGGGTCGCTTCCCACATTAAACTTTACCACAGGAACTTTTGCAGGTCTTGACTATGACGTTGAGAAGTTGCATCAGGAATTGAAAATCAAGACTGAAGGTTGCTATGCATGTCCGATAAGGTGTAAGCAGGTGTTAAAGGCTGAAAAGCCATATAAAATAGATCCCAAATATGGAGGGCCCGAATTTGAAACTCTAGCGGGTTTTGGCTCATTGTGCGGAGTAAGTGACATGTATGCAGGTCCAAAGGCACACGAGGTATGCAACAGGTTGGGACTTGATACTGTATCCGCCAGTGCAACGATCTCCTTTGCGATGGAGTGCTATGAAAAGGGACTCATCACAATAGAAGATACGGAGGGAATAGAACTCAAATTTGGCAATGCAGAGGCCATGCTTAAGATTTTGGAAATGATGGCCTACAGGAAAGGATTCGGAGATGTATTGGCAGAGGGCTCATTGGGTGCCGCCCGTAAGATAGGAAAGGGTTCGGAGAAATATGCCATGCAGGTTAAAGGGCAGGAATTTGCTATGGCAGAGCCCAGAGCAAAATACGGAGTAGGACTTGCCTATGCAGTGTCACCTACAGGCGCGGATCACTTACAGCATGAACATGATGGAGCTTTTGACTCAGCACTGACAGGGTACAGCCACACTGCAGACGATCCGAATGTATTTTTGAAGTCTTTATATCCAATGGGACTGCTTGACCCCGTACCCAGCCTCAGCCTAGGCGGAGAAAAGGTGCAGCTTTTCACATATCTGCAGCACTATTGGAGCATGTTTGAATGTCTTGATATATGTATTTTCGTTGCAGAACCCGTAAGGACTATGAAGGTAAACCAGTTGGTGGAAGTTGTGGCTGCTGCAACGGGATGGGATACAAGTCTTCTAGAGTTAATGAAATTAGGAGAAAGGGCTACCACCATGACAAGGTGCTTTAACTTAAAGCATGGACTGACGAGGGAAGACGACACACTTCCCGATAGGTTGTTTGAAGAACTGAAAGGGGGAGCACTTAAAGGTTCAAAGATGGACAGAGCGGAATTTGAGGAGTCCATTACCTTATACTATGAAATGATGGGATGGGATGGAGTTAATGGAATACCTGTAAAAGGCAAGCTCTATGAACTTGGCATAGGCTGGACCAACGAAGAATTAAGATAATTGAAGGCGAGAGTCGAGTATGGCTTGGAGTAAGCTTATTTATAGATTAAGGAGAATTCAAAATGGGAATACTGCAAGAACTTCTGGCAGATATACAAATACCAGAAATGTTAAAAGTAAAATTCCAGTTTCCCTGCAATCAGTTAAAGGATATAGAAAAGGTAGTAATTAATGAACTGAGCAGAGAAAATACCCTAAGCAGCATCAAGCAGGGAGATACCGTGGCAATAGCCATTGGAAGCAGGGAAATAGCCAATCTGGCACTAATTATTAGAACAATGACAAATTGTATAAAGGAAAAGGGTGGCAAACCTTTCATAGTACCGGCAATGGGCAGCCATGGAGGTGCAACCGGCCAAGGGCAGCAGGAGGTACTAGCAACGTTTGGAGTAACCGAAGAAAACATAGGTGTCCCGATTAAATCATCTATGGAGACAACCCAAATCGGAATAACAGAAACTGGGATTCCTGTGTATATGGACAATTATGCGTTTGAAGCTGATTGCCTTATACCTGTCGGCAGGATAAAGCCGCATACTGACTTCAGGGGGCCATACGAAAGTGGCCTAATGAAGATGATTGCAATAGGACTGGGGAAACAGAAGGGTGCTTCAATATGCCACCAACTGGGACTTCCGAAGATGTCGAAAAATGTTTATGATATGGCAAAGGTATCCTTAGAAAAAACAAATATAATTTTTGGCCTTGGAATTATAGAAAACGCATTTCATGGAACTTATAAAATAGTGGCAATTCCTGCAGAGGAAATTGAAGCAGAGGAGCCAAAGCTTCTCTGCGAAGCAAAAGCGCTAATACCCGCTATTCCCTTTGAAAGGGTTGATGTAATACTGGTTGAAGAAATGGGCAAGGACATAAGCGGCACCGGTATGGATTCCAACGTCATAGGGCGGTCGTCAACCTTGGGATTCTGGAAGCCCAATGCAGAAAGAATCGTTGTACTTGATCTGACCGATAAATCCCATCATAACGCCAATGGTTTTGGACTTGCTGATATAACCTGCAGGAAAATGTTTGATAAAATGGATTTTGATCAGACATATCCAAATGCAATAACAAGCTCGGAAACAAATGCTGTAAAGATTCCAATCGTCATGCCAAGTGACGAAACTGCCATAAAATGCGCCATTAAGACATGTACCCAAATTGAAAAAGGGGGGGTCAAAATGGTTTGGATTAAGAATACGTTGTCTCTGAATGAGTTTTATATCTCTGAAGCATTGAAAGATGAAGCATTGAAGAATGATAAACTAGACCTATGCGGTATTGCAATAAAATTAAATTTTAGTAAGAATGGAGACCTGTTGAATTTGCAAAGAAGCAAAGGAAACCGCATTATGGGGAGGTTAGTATGAAAGCATTGATGAAAGTTGCTAAGGGTAGCGGCAATATGGAAATTAGGGACATTGCGGTACCGAAGTTGCCCAATGATGACTGGGTGCTCATAAAGGTAAAGGCAGCAGGGGTATGCGGGACAGATCTCCATATATGGCATGATCAGTTTCCATACTGGCCTCCTGTAGTAATGGGGCACGAGTTTTCGGGAGAGATCGTTGAGATAGGGAAAAACGTCAAGGGATTCAAGCTCGGAGATAGGGTGGTCGCAGAACCGCATTCCATGGCCTGCGGAGTATGTGAGATGTGCAGGCAGGGAAAAGTCCAGATTTGCGCGAGTAAGAGGTCACCTGGATGGGGAATCAACGGAGCGTTTACCGATTGCTTGGTAATGCCTGCAATGCTTCTGCACAAGATACCCGAAGGGTTGTCCTACGAGCTTGCGGCCCTGGCAGAACCGATGGCGATAACAGTGCACCAGGTAGTAGAAAGAGGCAGAATAGAGTGTCAGGACTTTGTGGTGATAACAGGAGCAGGTCCTATAGGGATTTTGGCGGCGTTCGTTGCTAAATCGATGGGAGCAGCAAAGGTAGCAATCACAGGAATGAGTGCGTGTGAACAGATAAGGTTTGAAGCAGCAGAAGCACTGGGTGCTGATTATATAATAAATGTAGAAAAAGAAAATGCAGTGGAACGGATAATGGAACTGACCAAGGGAAGAGGTGCGGACTTAGTAATAGAGACCAGTGGATCGGGACCAGCCATAGCTCAATGTGTAGAAATGGTAAGGAAATGCGGAAGGATATCAGTAATAGGGATAAGCGCGAGGGAGACAGTCAACTTCCCATGGAATGCAGCGATATATAAGGTTCTTGATATTTCATTTAACATGAGTTCAAGCTACACATCCTGGGACAAGGCACTCTCACTTATTGCCAACACCAATAAGGACCTGAACAAAGTGATCACCCACAAGACAACCATCAATGAATGGAAGAAGGTATTTAATGATCTTGAGGCGGAACGAGGTATAAAAGCACTGTTCATATCTGAAAGCTGAATTGGGCTAGTAAGGTATTAAGATGAATCCCTTTGCGCAGTTGACTCTCGTCTAATGATATCACCATTAGACAAAGAACCAAATATTTGCTATCATTAACCTGAAGTCAACTGATTTGGGAGGTACCTATGTTAGTACCATTGACGAAAACAAGGTTATATGAAGGAATTGTCAAACAGCTTACCAATTTAATTAATAACGGATCGTTAAAGCCTGGTGACCGACTTCCAACAGAAAGAGAACTGGCAGTTGAACTGAATGTGAGCAGGACTGCAATTCGGGAGGCGCTTCGATCATTAGAAATAATGGGGTTTATCGAATCAAAAGTTGGAGACGGAACCTATATTAAAGAAATAACACTAAGTAATGTCATTGATCCTTTTTCCAGCATTTTATTTCAGGATAAGAAGCTTATGGTTGAACTTATTGAGGTGAGACTATTACTCGAAACCGAAATAGCTAAATTGGCAGCACGCAGGATAAATGCTGATAAAGCTGCCGATATAGAGAAGTCTCTTGATTTAATGAAAAAGGAAATTGATGAAGGCGGTATCGGGATTAAGGGGGACAATCAATTTCACAATGCATTAGCCACAGCAGCTGAGAACATTGCTATGTCGAAGATATTAAACATGTGCGGTGATTTGTTAAACTCTACAAGGGAGGCTGCGTTAATAAACATGAAGGATACGAGGATAGGACTTAAACATCACAGAGAGATTTTTGAGGCTGTAAAGGCCGGTGACGAAGAAAAGGCTGCAGAGTTGATGAAAAAACATCTTGAAGAGGCGTTCAAAAATGTTCAGGGAATTGAAGAAGAATAATATTTAATGATACGTTGAAATAGAAATGAGATTGTGATATGTTAATGGTATGACAATACTATAATAGTATAAAAGAGTTGATTAAGGAATATATATGAGTATTCTTTTGTACGAAGTGCAAAATAATTAATATTAAAGGTCATACCATAATACAATTAAACATATCTTCATGAGCTATTAGTGAACTCATCATCAAATTATTAATGAGAAGGAAAGAGGATCAAAACTATGACAATTCAAGAAGAATCACTCAATGCCCATCGAGAATGGAAGGGCAAAATCGAAGTCATCAGCGCTGTCCCGGTAGTTAGCAAAAGGGACCTTTCGCTAGCGTACACGCCAGGAGTTGCAGAACCCTGCTTGGCAATACAAAAGGATGTGGACCTGTCCTATACCTATACCCGGAGATGGAATTTGGTAGCGGTTGTTACTGATGGAACCGCGGTGCTCGGACTGGGAGATATAGGCCCGGAAGCAGGAATGCCTGTGATGGAGGGCAAGTGCGTACTATTCAAGACTTTTGGGAACGTGGATGCTTTCCCGCTGTGCATCCGATCCAAAAACGTGGATGATATTGTAAATACTGTAAGGCTGCTTGCCGGAAGCTTCGGTGGGGTGAATCTGGAGGATATATCGGCACCGAGATGTTTCGAAATAGAGAGGAGGTTAAAAGAGAACTGTGATATTCCCATTTTCCATGATGATCAGCATGGGACAGCAGTTGTCACGGTAGCGGCCATGTTGAATGCCCTCAAACTCCTAAAAAAAGATATTCAAGACGTTGAGGTTGTTGTCAATGGTTCGGGAGCTGCTGGTATAGCGGTTACCAAGCTCTTGATGAGCATGGGGATGAAAAAGGTCATCCTCTGTGATACCAAGGGTGCAATTTACGAGGGCAGGGAAAACTTGAATCCGGAAAAAGCAGAAATGGCTAAGATTTCCAATCTTCAAATGAAAAAAGGCTTATTAAAGGATGTAATGGTTGGTGCGGATGTATTTATCGGTGTGTCTGCTCCGGGGGTCGTAACAAAGGAAATGGTTCAGAGTATGGCAAAAGACCCAATTATTTTCGCAATGGCCAATCCAACCCCGGAAATAATGCCGGATATCGCAAGAGCAGCAGGAGCAAAGGTGATTGGCACAGGACGCTCGGACTTTGCTAACCAGATCAATAATATACTTGCTTTCCCTGGAATATTCAGAGGAGCTTTGGATGTAAGGGCAAGTGACATCAATGATGAGATGAAGATTGCAGCAGCTATGGCGATCGCAGACTTGATTACCGTAACGGAACTGAAGCCGGAGTATGTCATCCCCGATCCATTTGATCCTAGAGTGGGAAAGGCGGTGGCAGCAGCTGTTGCAAAGGCAGCAAGAGATTCCGGTGTCGCAAGGATTTAATTTACACAATGAAAAAGTGATGGAGGTGCAGTAATGCTAGAAAAAGAACGTATGATCTCAATTTTTAAGACCATGAACAATATTAGAAAGTTTGAAGAAAAGGCATATCAATTATTTGAACAAAACAAGCTGAGAGGATCGGTTCATCTTTGCATTGGGCAGGAAGCCATTCCAGCTACAGTTTGTTCCCTGTTGAGGGATGAGGATTATATAACCAGCACACACCGAGGACATGGACATTGTATTGCCAAAGGAGCAGAGCTGGGAAAGGCTATGGCGGAGCTGATGGGGAAAGCCACAGGATATTGTAAAGGCAGAGGGGGTTCCATGCATATTGCGGATCTTACCAAAGGCAATCTTGGGGCAAATGCTATAGTGGGCGGCGGATTGCCCATTGCCGTGGGCGGAGCTTTAGCCGCCAAGCTAAAGGGTACGGATCAGGTTGCTGTGTCATTTTTCGGTGAAGGGGCATCCAATGAAGGCACTTTCCATGAAGCAATCAACCTGGCTTCTGTGTGGAAGCTGCCGGTTATATTTATCTGTGAGAACAATCTCTATGGAATCTCCTGTCATGCAAGTGAGAGTACATCGGTTGTAGATATTGGTACAAGCCGTGCTTCAGGCTATAATATCCCCGGCTATAGTGCTGACGGCAATGATGTGCTGACAATCAATGATCTTGTAGAAAAAGCTATTGCCAGGGCTAAGGCGGGTGAAGGGCCGACCCTGATAGAGCTTAAGACATACCGCTGGCTTGGCCATTGGACCGGCGACCCACAGGTGTACAGGTCAAAGGAAGAAGTGGAAGAATGGAAGCAGAAATGTCCGATCAAGAGGTTCAAAGAATACTTGATCAACAATCAAGTACTGACTAGCGCAGAATGTGATGAAATTGAAACGGATGCTCTTAATCAGGTAGAAGCAGCAACAAAGTTCGCCTTGGAGAGTCCAGAACCGGATCCGGCCACAGTAATGGAAGACGTTTTCTGCGAAAATTAAGGGAAGGGGGATCGTGATATGAGTATTAAAACGTATGCCATGGCAATTAGAGATGTTATCGCTGAAGAAATGAGAAAAGACCAAACAGTTTTTATCATGGGTGAAGATATTGCCAAACAAGGTGGAATTTTCGGTTGTACAAAGGGTCTGCTAGATGAATTCGGAGGAGAAAGAGTTAGAATTACGCCCATATCAGAAGCCGGCTTTGTAGGCGCGGGAATTGGTGCTGCTTGTGCAGGAATGAGACCTATTGTGGAATTGATGTATATGGACTTTACCTATGTTGCCATGGATCAATTATTAAACCAGGCGGCTAAAATCAGATACATGTTTGGCGGAAAAGCCACCATTCCCATGGTGGTAAGAGGACAGCAGGGAGTTGGAAGAGGAAATGCCGGGCAGCATTCCCAATGCGTGGAGCAATTCTTTTTGCACATTCCAGGCATGAAGGTGATTATGCCCTCTAGTCCAGCCGATGCAGCAGGCCTTTTAAGGACAGCCATCAGGGATAATAATCCTGTGATGTTCTTTGAACACAAAGCACTGTATGCAACAAAGGGTGAAGTATCAGACGATCCTGAATTTGCAATTCCCTTTGGTAAGGCCAATGTGTTAAAAGAGGGTAAGGACGTAACCATCATCGGAACACATTTGTATGTTGGCAAGGCGATGAATGTTGCCAAGACGCTCGCTGCAGAAGGAATCGATGTTGAGGTGATTGATCCAAGGACATTGGTGCCCATGGACACTGAAACCATGCTCAATTCAGTGAAGAAGACGGGAAGAGCTGTGGTTGTTCATGAAGCCCATAAAATTGGAGGCGCCGGAGCTGAAATCGCCTCAATGTTGACAGAGGGAGCTTTCAAGTACCTGGATGCTCCAGTAGCAAGGCTTGGAGCTAAGCAGTGTACATTGCCCTTTAATCTTGGCCTTGAAAATGCAGTTGTTCCGCAGGAAGAGGATATAATCAAGGCGGTCAAATCTGTGCTGTATCAATCGCAGAACTAAGGAGAGATTTAGATGGCTACAAGAGTAATTATGCCCAAACAGGGCCTTCAGATGACAGAAGGGACAATCACAAAGTGGCTGATAGCCGAGGGCGAAAAGGTAGAATTGGAGCAACCCCTGTTTGAAATGGAAACAGACAAATTAAATATAGAAATTGTATCGTCCGCATCTGGAACGCTTTTAAAGATTATTAGAGGGGTAGGAGAAACTGTTCCTATTACTGAAATCATTGCAGTCATTGGTGAACCGGGTGAAGAACTAGCGGAGTTTATTTCCCAAGAAGGGCCAGCCGATTCCCCGAAGGTTTCAGAGGCCGTTGAAAGAGAAACTGATACTAAACCGGCGGAAACTGAAGCGCCAAAGGCTCAAAGGAACGAGGGCGAACGAGTATTTATCACGCCGAGAGCAAAAACGTTGGCCGAGGATAAAGTCCTGAATTATCATAATCTTGAGGGCACAGGACCGGAAGGTCTGATCCTTGAAAGAGATGTGTTGGGCTATGTAGAACAGGTGTCTGCTCTGCCAAAGGCAAGCCCGCTGGCTGCTAAAGTCGCAAGGCAGAATGAAGTAGAGCTTTCTGAGGTCAGCGGCAGTGGTGCTAGGGGCAAAATCATGAAGGCGGACGTTGAAGCAGCAGTTGAAGCTAGAAAGAGCAAAGCAGCGGCTGGCAGCAGATCCGGTAAGGTCATTCCCTTTGCCGGTATGAGACAAGTGATATCCGACCGGATGATGCAGAGTCTCCATGGCATGGCACAGGCTAATCACAGGATGAAAGTGGATATGAGCGAGGTAATCCGGTTTAGAGAGAAACTAAAGTCAAGCAGTATCAAGGTTTCTTTTACGGATATACTCGTAAAAGTTGTCTCCAAAGCCTTGCTTGATTTCCCCATCGTGAATTCATCATTAACAGAGCAAGGTATCCTACTGAAGGATTATGTGAATATGGGCTTGGCAGTAGCGGTTAATAACGGGCTGATCGTACCTGTAATCAAAGATGCGGACCTGATGTCCCTGGAAGAGATTTCAGCTGTAGCAGCAGAGCTTATAGATAAAGCCAAAAAAGGCGGCTTGAAGCCAGATGACTATTCCGGAGGAACGTTCACCATCACCAACCTCGGTATGTTTGAGATTGACGAGTTTACGGCCATCATCAATCCCCCAGAAAGTGCAATCCTGGCTGTAGGAAAGATTGATAGGATACCTGTTGTGGAAGGGGAGAATATCGTGATTCGACCGGTCATGATGCTAAGTCTGACCTATGACCACAGGGTCATCGATGGGGCGCCTGCCGCGCAGTTCCTGCAAAGAGTCAAGCAAATTATGCTGAATCCGTATTTACTAATTTAAGGCATATGAAAGTTAAAGGGACATTCCCCTACAAAGAGTAACTCTCTGAGGTTGAGGAATGTCCTTTTTGAAAAAGGGGAGAAAAAATGAACAACAAATTTGATTTAACCATTATCGGAGGCGGGCCTGGTGGGTATGTGGCTGCTATCCGTGCAACCCAATTAGGCTTAAAGGTTGCTGTTGTCGAAGAAAGAGAAATGGGCGGAACCTGTCTCAACCGGGGGTGTATTCCTACAAAATCCTTGTTGCATGCGGCTGAAATCTATCATACTGCAACACACGCTGCTGATTCTGGTATCAATATCGAGCAGGTCAGCTTTGACTATGCAAAAATTGCTGCTAAGAAAGACGCTGTCGTAAAACAACTCAGAGCCGGTGTCGAGTATCTAGTCAAAAGCAATGGCGGCACAATCCTTCCTGGCAGAGGGGTCATTCAAGATAAGAACACAATCGAAGTCACTGGAAAAGAGACCCAAATCATCAAAACCGATCAGATCATCATTGCAACAGGTTCCAGACCCTTTAAGCCCCCAATTCCAGGAATAGACGGAAATAAAGTACTGGATAGTGATGGCGTGTTGAATTTAACCACCTGTCCCGACAAAGTTGTGATTATAGGTGGAGGGGTGATTGGGGTTGAATTTGCAACAATATATAAGTCACTTGGCAAAGAAGTCGTGATTATTGAAATGATGGATAGCATCCTTCCCGGTATTGATCTGGAGGTATCCCAGGCCCTGAGAAAATCACTTGAAAGGAAAGGCATCAAAATATTTACCCAATCCAAAGTCACATCCCTTAAATCAGATACTAAGGCTGTTTGCACGTTTGAGAATCAGGGCAAAGAACTGAGTGCCGAAGGGGATATTGTAATCGTTGCCATAGGAAGAAAACCGAATTCTGAAAACCTTGGTCTGGAAAATGCAGGGATTGAGCTGGAGAGAGGTTTCATCAAAGTCAATGACAGTATGGAAACATCGGTAAAAGGTATCTACGCGATCGGGGATGTAACGGGCAAAGTATTGCTGGCCCACGTTGCGTCTGAACAGGGATTAGTGGCTGCCGCAAATTCTGCGGGGAAACATCAAAAAATGGACTACTCAGTTATCCCTGGATGCATCTATACCAGTCCTGAAGTTGCAACAGTTGGTTTAACAGAAGCAGAGGCTGCAAAAAAAGGGTCTCCATTAAAAATTGGCAGGTTTCCGGTGAGTGCGAATGGGAAATCCATGATCATGGGCGAGAAGGAAGGCTTTATAAAAATTATAACCGATAAAGCTACCGGAGAAATTCTGGGAACGCATATCATGGGGCCTAGGGCTACCGACATGATCTCGGAAATGTGTATTGCAATGAAGCTGGAATCCACCATCGAAGAGGTTGCCAACACAATCCATCCTCATCCGACGGTCAGTGAAATAATAATGGAAGCAGCGCACGATGTTGAAGGGATTTGCATACACAAGCCCAGGAGATAGAGGGAAGAAGTGAGGATCATGGAATTTGAGCTCGGATTCGGTAAAGGTATTTCTACGGTTAATATCAATGAAAATAATTTCCTAGGGCTTCTTGAACCGAATCAAGTCAAGTATGCGTTATCCGGAAAAGAAGAAGTGAAACGTGCTTTAGCTGAGCCCATCGGCACGAAAAGGCTGAAGGATATAGTGAAGCGTGGGGAAAAGATCGTGATCATAACCAGCGATATGACGCGACCTATGCCGAGCAAGTTGGTCTTGCCTGAAATTCTGGAGGAACTTACTCAGGCGAATATAGAAATAAGCGATATTAAAATAGTATTTGGACTGGGTAGTCATCGAAAGCAGACAGAAGAAGAAAAGAGATATCTCGTTGGAGATGCCATTTATTCCATAATTGAGTGCGTAGATAGTGATATTTCCGACTGTGTACACATGGGTACGACCGCCAACGGTACACCCGTAGATATTTTCAGGGTGGTGGCTGAGGCAGACCGCAGAATATGTCTTGGAAATATTGAGTACCATTATTTTGCAGGGTACAGTGGCGGAGCCAAGGCGATTATGCCGGGCGTTTCTACCAGGTCGGCCATTCAGGCCAACCATAGCAAGATGGTTGAAAAAGAGGCAAAAGCGGGAGAGATGGCTCATAATCCCGTGAGAAAAGATATCGAAGAAGCTATCAAGTTTATTCCCATTGATTTTTTATTAAACGTTGTTCTGGATGAGAAAAAAACCATTATTAAAGCGGTTGCTGGCCATCATGTTCAAGCCCATTGGGAAGGATGCCAATTTCTTGATCAACTGTATAAAGTGAAAATCAAGCAACTGGCGGATATCGTTATTGTCTCGGCTGGTGGTTACCCAAAGGATATAAATATGTACCAGGCACAGAAGGCTTTGGATAATGCCAAACATGCGGTAAGAAACGGCGGAATTATCATCCTTGTGGCGTCGTGTCAGGATGGGCTGGGTGAAGAAGTGTTTGAAAAATGGATGTTGAAGGCGGATACACCCCAATGGTTGATTGACGAAATTCAAAAGAACTTTGTACTTGGCGGACATAAAGCTGCGGCCATAGGGATGGTCTTGCTTAATTCAAAAATATTCCTAGTATCAAACCTGAACAGCGCTTTGGTAAAACAATTATTCATGGTACCTTTTGAAAATGTGGAAGCTGCTCTACATAAGGCTTTCGAAGAGCTTGGCAGAGATGCTGGCGTTCTACTGATGCCTTATGGAGGGTCTACATTACCAGTTTTAGGAAGGCGATGAGTGGATAGACAAGATGGCTAGGAGTAATCCTAGCCGTCAAGTGTAGTAAGCAGAGAATATCCCTGAAATGGCAGGTGACCTATTAATGAAACTAAATATCCTTAAGCTTGGTCTTCTGACCTATAAAGCCGCCCTGGATTTACAGGAAAAAATGCTGTTACTGCGGCAACAGAACGAGATCCCTGATACTCTAATTCTCTTGGAGCACCCCCCTGTTTTAACCTTGGGGAGGCGTGGAGAGTATGAAAACATCCTGTTTTCTAAGGAAATATTAGAAGCTCAGGGCGTTAAAATTTATGAGGTCAACCGAGGAGGAGATGTCACCTATCATGGCCCAGGACAAATCGTCGGTTATCCTATCATGGATTTAAGTCAATTGGGAAAAGATATTAAAGAATTTGTTTATAAAATTGAAGAGGTCTTTATCAGGCTCTTATTAAATGAGTTTGAAATAAAAGCAACACGAGATAAAAATAAATATACAGGAGTATGGGTAGGAAATAAAAAGATCACGGCTATAGGGATTGCGGTAAAACGCTGGATAACAATGCACGGCTTCGCATTTAACGTAAATACCGATTTAACTCATTTTGATTGGATAAATCCTTGCGGGATAACGGATAAAGGAGTAAGTTCTGTTAAAAAGCTTTTAGGTAGAGAAATGGACTTCTTCAAAATGAATGAACTAGTTATAAAGTATTTCAGTGAAGTATTTGAAGCTGATAGGATGGATGTCAAATGTATCAGGCCAAGCCGGAATGGCTAAAAATTAAAGCTCATTCTAACCAGAGCAAACTTGAGGTTGAGGAGCTTCTTGGCAAGCTATCTCTTCATACTGTATGTGAGGAAGCTAACTGTCCTAATATGATGGAATGCTTTGGCAATAAAACAGCAACCTTTATGATTTTAGGTAGAGTTTGTACCAGGAATTGTACCTTTTGTAATGTTTCAAAAGGAACTACTGAAGTGGTAGACCCAAGTGAGCCTTGGCATGTTGCGCAAGCAGTAATTAAGCTTGGGCTAAAACATGCCGTCATAACTTCCGTAACTCGCGACGATCTTGAAGATGGTGGCGCCAGTCATTTTGCAGCAGTAATTACCGAAATAAGAAAACTCGATGATAAGGTTGTGATTGAAGTCCTGGTTCCTGATTTCCAAGGGAGCCTGGCTGCTTTGGAAAAAGTCATTAACGCCAAACCGGACATCTTAAATCATAATATCGAGACAGTCCCAAGACTTTATAAAGAAGTAAGGCCCATGGCAATTTATGAAAGATCGCTGAAATTTCTAAACGATTCAAAGCTGCTAGACAACACCATCTTAACAAAATCCGGTATTATGGTGGGTCTTGGCGAAGAAAAACATGAAGTATTGGAAACAATGGAAGACTTGCGAAAAAACCACTGTGATTTACTGACGATTGGCCAGTATCTTCCTCCCTCGAAAAAACACCATCCATTAGTTGAATATGTTCACCCGGATGTATTTGAAGAATATAAACTGGAAGCTCTTGAGATGGGGTTCCGACATGTTGCCTCGGGACCACTGGTCAGAAGCTCATATCAGGCGCATAAAGCTATTGGCTAGTGACAGAAGATTATTTTCTCAGACCTTCTATGATTTTCGGGTATAGATCTAATGCAGAAAGTGAAGAAGATGGAGGGGACAGGATGAAAGGTTTTTTTGGAAAACTTTTGAGGATTAACCTCACGACAAGGTCGTACATTGTTGAGGAGATTCCGGAGGAAATATTTAAAACTTACCTTGGGGGAAAGGGTCTTGGTTCCTACTTGCTTTTAGAAAATGTCAAAAAAGGGATTGATCCGCTCTCAGAGGACAACAAGCTTATTTTTGTGACCGGTCCGGCAACGGGTACGGGAATGTGGGGTTCCAGCCGTTACGGGGTATATAGTAAATCGCCGCAAACAGGATTATATGGCGAATCATATTCCGGGGGCAAGGTCGCACCTCTGATGCGCAAAACAGGCTATGATGCGATTATTTTGGAGGGAGCTGCAGACGTGCCGCTTTATCTGGAAATATCTGATTGTAAGGTCGAGTTCAGAAACGCCAATCATCTCTGGGGTAGAGACACCTTTGAGGCGGAAGATCGGGTCTTAGAAGAGGTTGGAGTTCCTAAAGCCCAGGCCATCGTTATAGGACCGGCCGGGGAAAATTTGGTACGGTTCGCCTGTATCGAAAATAACTATTGGCGTTCAGCTGGCCGCACCGGTATGGGTGCGGTAATGGGCTCGAAAAAGGTTAAAGCTATTGTTTTTCACGGTCAAGCCCAGGCTGAGGTCTCTGATCCTGAACTGCTCAAGGATTTAATTAAATCTCTGACGGCGAAGGCTAAAGGGAATGTTGCCGTTAAAGCGTATCAAACTTATGGCACCACCCAGATGGTTAAAACCATGAATTGTGCAGAAACCTTCCCCACAAAATACTGGTCCGAAGGGGTTTATGAGAATTGGAGAGATCTTAGCGGGGACACCTTAATCGCTGAACATAAGGTCAAACCGAATGCCTGTCCCAATTGTTTCTTAGCTTGCGGAAAGCTTACCACGGTCGCTAAAGGCAAGTACGACGGGCTTAAGATTGAAGGGCCAGAGTATGAAACGATCTATGCCTTTGGGGGGCTTTGTTGTATCGGCGATTTAGCTGAGATCCTCCACTTAAATGACCTGTGTGACCGTTTAGGTATGGACACGATAACAGCGGGAAATTTAGCGGCCTTTACGATAGAAGCGGTTCTGCGTGGTAAAGTCGAAGCCAACTTAAGTTACGGTGACGCCAAGGGGGTGGCTGACTTACTTGAGGATATCGCCAAAGTAAGAGGCCTAGGGGTGATCTTGTCCCAAGGGATTAAACATGCTGCCAAAGTTTGGGAGCTTGAGGATATTGCCATCCACGTCAAAGGCTTGGAACCATCAGGCCATGATCCACGGG
Source organism: Desulfosporosinus sp. BICA1-9 (assembly GCF_000802135.1). Classification (NCBI taxonomy): domain Bacteria; kingdom Bacillati; phylum Bacillota; class Clostridia; order Eubacteriales; family Desulfitobacteriaceae; genus Desulfosporosinus; species Desulfosporosinus sp. BICA1-9. The sequence continues at coordinate 3,181 of NZ_JUEE01000191.1, read as the reverse complement.
TGCTTAAAGGTATGGGGCTGGCCTTTGCTACATCAACCAGAGGTGCCTGCCATCTGCGCGCAACATTTTATAAGGCGGAGTTAAGTGGGATGATCGATCCTGCCATTACCCAAGGTAAAGCCGAAATGTTCATCGATTTTGAAAATAGGTTAACGCTTTTTAACACTCAAATCCTATGTGTCTTTTATAGGGACATGATTCTCTGGCCGGAACTTAGACAATTAGTAAAGGCACTCACTGGTTGGGATTATACCCAGATAGAACTTGAAGAGATTGCCAATAAGATTGTAACTTTAACAAAGATGTTTAATATCCGCGAAGGTGCGACAAGGGAACAGGATACACTGCCGAAACGGATGTTTAGGGAATCGCTGAACGAGGGCAGGGATACTATCACAGTTGGAGAACTAGACTTTATGCTCGACGAATATTACGAATTAAGAGGGTGGGATAGTCAAGGGCGATGTTAAATAGACTATTGCATTTGCTAAGAGAGATTGGCATCAACTAAGATAGCCACCAACTATGGAGTCAGTCCGCAGCTCATGGCTGGAACCGCCAGTAGCTACGTCAGTAACTAAAGCGTCTATGGATACTGGTGTAGTCTTTAAAACTAGATTAGATATCAGTGGCTCAACCTATGCGAGATTTGCAGAAAGATAACAATGGTTACAAAAGTAGAAGTCATTACGGTCATGTAGTAATTAAGGAGCTTGATTCGTGAAATTAGTTTGTTTAGGAGACAGTTTAACTTATGGATACAAAGTTAAGCTGTCTGAAACCTGGCCTTCGTTAGTAAAGCAGAAGTTAAATATTGAAGTTGTAAATAAAGGGATAAATGGCGATACAACTGGGGGCATGTTAGGACGATATAGCTTCGACGTGATGAGTGAAAGCCCTTCCCATGTAATTATAATGGGTGGTGGAAATGATTTGATTTGGGGAGTACCCCTTTCGGTCGTTGAAGCTAATTTGGTTGCTATGGTTCAGCAAGCTCTTCATAATCAAATAGTTCCTATAATCGCTATACCCATTCCTTTTTCTGTTATAAAAACAAAAAAATATTGGCCCTATGTGAGTAATTTTGACGTAATTAATCAAAATATCAAAGAATACCGAGAGTGGATTCTGACTTTCACTAAAAATTTCTCAGTACATGTTTTAGATTTTTACGAACTTTTTATTGATTACCAATGCAATGTTCGGCACGATCTTTATAGTGACGGAATTCATCCGACAGCAAACGGTAACAAAATAATGAGTGATATAGTAGTACAAAAGTTTATTATGGAATTTGGAATTTTAAACAACATCTAATGCAAGCAGGCCAGATATTCGGCTATTTGATGAAGATTAGTTGGCAATATATGCGGTAGTCTTTCTCCTTTAATAAGCCAATTCAGCTATAATTCCTTTGCCGAATATATGTGTAGAGTTCCGCCTCCCTTCTTAGGGTTTTGGGCAATATTTGGTGCAGTAGTCATATCTGCTGGGATTTTGAGAGCCATCGAAATTAGACATAAAAGGAATAAAAGACAGGGCAAATTTTGACTTTTTAGTTCCTGACTGACATTCTTCTAAACCAGACAAGAAACAAATAGTGCAGGTTGTAACTTAACCAAGATTTTAAAACGTTTTCAAGAAGCCTTAGAAAAAGACGGCTCATTAACCAGTGAATTTCCAACACTTAGCCTATAAGAATGTGGTGGGGACGCGTCGGGATTACGTGGGACGCCAGTACGCTAATTAAGCCGGTTGCTTTCAGCGGGGTTCAACCCGTCGGGGAAAGTCCAGCCGCCAGGCAAAATTTTGGCGGCTAAAGTGGATTGAGAGTGGAGACATGAAAAAGACTAAGACGAGCAAGAAGCAATCATTAAAGAAGTGTCAATTTGAATTATCATTCCTATAAAACATCCATAGGGAGTGCTAGGTGCGTGACTGCGCCTGACCACATTTTGACCACGAAATCATGTTAATTTTGTAAAATTACTATCAATATGTGTAAACACTGACATTCAAAAATCCTTTAAAGGTGAGCATTTTATACCATTGTAAAGATTGTTATAGCTTATGACACCATGGGCGGCATGATGTAAGGTTGTCCTGAAACAATTGGTATCAGGGAGCTTACATTGTTACAACCCCTATTCTTTTCTTAAGGCAAAGGGTGTCCATAATGGGTGAAGTTATAGGAGCATTGAATGTTATTTAAGCATTAAGGAATTGAGTAAATATTTACAGATAAATTATGCTAAAGCAAGAAGCCTTGCCGAGGATCCTGCTTTCCCAAAATCATATTTGGAGAAAGAAAAGTTTTTCCTAAGGATCAGGTATTGGCATGGATGGATAAAAGGCCATTGCGCTTAAAGGAGTCTTTAGTGGAAAAAGTTGTGGAAACCTCTGCGATACAGTATTATACGGAAAGTGCATGTGTATAGTTACGTGTATAGCTACGCGATAAAAAACTGTAATGTTCTTTAATAAAAATTAAAAAAGGTACCAGTTGTCATGGTGCCTCAAACCCGCATAGATAACGAGGGTTCTAAGGTGAAAAGTTACGGTTCAACAACGACAACCATGTCCTTAAAGTGGGATTTACAGCTCCCGGTATTGAAGGTCAGGCTGATGCTATCAGTTCTGCCCAGACAAAAGCGGGACTATAGCCAGAAACGATCACTTATATTGAAGCCCATAGAACAGGGACAACTTTGGGTGATCCTATCGAGATTGAAGCTTTAAGGAAGGTCTTTGAAAAGGAAACCAATAAAAAAGGGTTTTGTGCTATCGAGGTCATGGATCTCCTTATCGAAAAGAATATTTTTGATCTTTCCGACGGCGACCTCGTCGCCAAAAGGGATGCAAAAATCATAGAAACAGTGACTGAGGATATTTTCGACGCCTGTCGCCTAAATTGTTTTGATATCGGCGCAAACCCGATAAAAGCCCAGTCCATACCCCGAATTGAATAAGCCAAACCGAAAAATGGCGGCCGGATGAAAGCATCTTCAAACCGGCCGCCATTTTTGTGGTCTGCTGTTTCTTCCGGAGTTTCCGCTGGCAAGCCCGCACCTTCTTAAGCTTGGGCACATATTGTGTAGAAAGTAATAGGAAGGATTGACGCGCGGATGACTACTACGACGGAACGCACCCCGCGGATTATCGCGGATGAAATAAACATAAT
>NZ_JUEE01000190.1:0-9034 GCF_000802135.1 Desulfosporosinus sp. BICA1-9 | reverse complement strand
CTCTTTTGGTCAATTACACAAATGCTAAAGGTAAAGCCTGTTCTGTCAGTCTGGCACTGTACAAATCTTTTGCAAGAAAAAAGGACTTCTTCGCCAAAATCAAGTCAGCCGTTAAAACATTCTACTTGCCCAAGTTTAACTTGACGGACCTGCTTGCCCGTGTATGCTACATCTGCGGCAATCCGCATTCCAATGTCAGCATGTATCATAGGAAAACGAAGAAGAAGCTCGACAAACCCTATTCACCGATTGTCACTGTCATGCTGAACATCAACCGGCGTCAGATACCCCTTTGCGAACATTGCTTTGCCAATGTCGAAGCTGACAGGTTCCAGCTTAATCAGCTGAAACGACGATAACCCATTTGGAATATGGAGAGCCGTATGCGGTGACAAGTCGCTTGTACGGTTCGGGAAGGGGCGGGTTACCTTGCTAATCCGCCTATTTCATTCCAACCCATTCCCTGAGGTAAATGTTTTTCTGACCCTATTTCTAAGTTTGCCCCTCCCTTTTACAGGAGGGGCAATTATTATTCCACTAATATCAGTTATTGATTCCCATCATTGAGGCCCGTACGCTCTAGGGCAAAAGCGTGAAGTTAGGCGCAGCTTCATAGTCCTCGTCGTGAGCTCTTAGTCAAAAACACCTTCCTTCTTTAATTCCTCGAATGTGGCTTCATCTAAATTGAGCAAATCTTTCATGATCTGTTTGGTGTGTTCACCAAGCAGCGGAGCGGCTTGATCCACCACGGCAGGGGTCTTGGACATGTGAACCGGAGCATAGTTGTAAACATGGTAACCCATTTCAGAATGATCAAGGTAAACAAAATGTTTACGGTAATTGAGTTGAGGATCATTAAGAACGTCCCGGGCATCTTTAACCAAGCCAGCTCTCACTTTGGCCTTTGCCAATCGTCTCAACAGCTCATCACCGTCATAATTAACCGTCCAACGCCCAATCAGCTCGTTCAACTCAGCTTGGTTGGCTATCCGCCCAGCATTCGCTGTAAACGCGTCCTGTTCAGCCCATTCAGGCCTGCCCATCGCGGCTTTCAAGGCTTGCCATTCATCCTCACTTTGAACGGATAAGACAATCCAGCGGTTTTTACCTTGAAGCGGATAGATGCCGTGGGGTACAAAATCAAAATGCTGGTTGCCCTGGCGATTTTGCACCCGTCCGTTCATCATGTAGTCCATGATCGGAGTAGGCAGCACACATAGGGGAGCTTCTATTTGGGATAACTCAATGTACTGGCCTTCCCCTGTTTTCTTCCTATGCCGCAGAGCAGCAAGGATAGCAAAAGCAGTGTGCACTGGATTGGGGACATGATCGGGATAGTTGGTTCCCATTCCGAAGGGTTCTCTTTCCGGGAAACCAGTGAGATGAAGAATTCCAATTAAAGCGCTGACTTGAACACCAAAGCCCCGATAATTGGCATGGGGTCCGTCAGCTCCCATCAGGGGCATGCCGGCGAAGATAATATCCGGCTTGATCTTGCGTACCTCATCGTAGCCCAGTCCCCATTTTTCCATCGTATGGGCCGTAAAATTCTCACAGATTATATCACTTTTTTTAATTAATTCTTTAATAATTTCCATGGAACGGGGATGTTTTAAGTTCAAGGATATGCCTTTTTTATTGGGATTTCTGTTGCTGAAATAGCCGCTTCTTTCCACGCCCGCCTTGCCATCCTTAAAAGGAGGCAAGAGCCTCAAGTAATCCAAGCGTGTTCCCGATTCGATTTTGATAACCTCAGCCCCATACTCCGCTAGAACTTGTGTGGTGAGAGGGCCCGCTCCGACCCAGGTAAAGTCCAGAACCCTGATGCCGTTAAGAGGAAGCTTGTGCGACAAAGCATACACCCCCTTGTTTAAATTCTTGGATCTGTTGCGGATTATACCCTATCTCTTGGAGGATTTCCGCCGTATGTTGTCCCAATTTAGGGGGCTCTGTACCAAGCTTCCAAGGGGTTTGCGACAACCGATAAGGAGCCCCGGGCATGAACACCTGCCCGCCAAGACTCTCGCTGAAATAATCAACCATGAACTTCCTGTACTTAATATGGGGATCTTCACAAATATCCTTCGGGTTATTCACGGGATGAATCGTCACCCGCCTGTCCTGACCATTCTCAAAGAGATATAACTTATTATGCTTCATGGCAAATGGAACAACAATTTCATTAAAACGTTGCTTAGCCTCAGCTGTCCGCCGAAATTGCGGCGTTTTCCATTGATCTTGGGCTAAGCTCTCTGCCCCCTCCACTTTTTCTTCAATAAGCCAGTCGACGAAAGCGTTCCAAAGATTGACATTACCACCCATTCCTGCCACAAGGTAAACATAACCGTCCTGGCACGGATAAATTCCCATCCCAGCCTCAACATGCCCTATACCACGCCGGATGCTTCCTTCCAAGTCATAGAACTGGATGGCATTTTCGAGAGCGGTAGCAACACATTCCTGGAGAGATACATCCAGATACTGCCCGCTGCCGCTGTCGTCAGCTTCCAGCAGGGCTACCATGCTCCCCGTTGCCGCATACATTGCCCCCATCATAAAGGTCTGACTATCGGGAACACGGGCCGGTATATCGTCACCCTGAGCAGCTAAGTAGAGCAGCCCCCCCATGGCCAAGCTGGTAATATCCGACCAAGGATAATCCCGGTACGGACCATTTTGCCCATACCCTGTCACAGATGTATAGACAAGTTTGGGATTGATCGCACTCAGTTGCTCATAACCTAAGTTCAACTTATTCAAATAGCCTGGTGGAAAGCTTTCCAGGAGCAGATCCGCAGTTTTTACCAGGTTAAGGAAAATTTCTCTGCCCTGCTCCTTTTCAATATCGAGCACGATGCCCTTCTTATTTGTATTTTGATAGATGAATTGCAGACTCCCTTCCTGGTCAGGGATATCCTTATAAAAAGGACCAGCTCTTCTAATCGGACTACCTTCAATTGACTCAATCTGAATCACTTCCGCGCCGAGGTTGGCAAATAATTTTCCGGTATAACTGCCAATTTCGCCTGCAAATTCCAAAACGCGAATACCACTCAAAGCACCTTGACTTTTACTCATACTCCATCCCTTACCTTCGTCCAGTTTTACACTATCCAATATTGGCAAAAAGACTCTTCCCTCCGCAGACATACAGAGTTTGCCCATTAATATATCCGGCCTCATCACTCGCAAAAAACATCACGGTCCGGGCAATATCACGCGGGGATCCTATCCTTCCCATGGGTTGAGCTTTCAGTAGCCGTTCCTTGCCTTCCTCCGGCAAAGAGTTCCACATCGGAGTTTCGATCAGCCCCGGCGGGATGCAGTTTGCAGTGATCCCCCGTTTTCCCAGCTCCAGGGCCAAGGTTCGGGTCAAAGCCACCACTCCGGCTTTCGCCGCCGAGTAATTTGCCTGCCCAGGCCCTCCCAGCCAAGCCCGTGAGGATATGTTGACGATCCGCCCGTAGGCCTGTTCGCGCATATATTTAACCGCTTCCTGACAACACAAGAAGACAGCTTTGAGGTCAACATCCAGCACCTTGTCCCAATCCTCTTCCGTCATTTTCAAAAACGCCTTATCCCGAAAAATTCCAGCATTATTAACCAAAATATCAATCCTGCCAAAAGTATCCACAACCTGCTTGAACATCGCTGCCACTTCCGTTTTTTTGGTGATATCCGCAACCACTCCCATGGCTTCCCCGCCAGCTTCCTTGATTCCCTTGACCACCTCATCCACCATACTCTGATTAACGTCATTGATCACTATTTTTACCCCATGCTGGGCCATTATTTCGGCCGTACCCCTGCCCATCCCGCCGCCAGATCCGGTTATCAAGGCTACTCTTCCCTCAATCTGCATGATTTGCTTACCTCCCTGAATTTTTCCTATTCTTCCTCTATACCGACAAGGAACTTAGCACACTCTTACCGCCGCAGATAAAGATCGTCTGCCCCGTGATGTAGTCAGCTTCATCATCAGCGAAAAACAGCACGCCATACCCAATATCTTCCGGTTTGCCAACTGTCTTCGATGGCTGAGATTTCATAAGGTTTTCTTTAATGTTATCTGGTAAAGCATCGTACAGGGGCGTCTGGATCAAGCCCGGGGCTATACAGTTAACTGTGATTTGGTGCTTAGCTAATTCCAAGGCCAACGTCCTGCTTAAACTCACCATTCCCCCTTTCGATGAGGCATAATTGGCCTGCGTCGGCCAGCCCAGATAAGCCCTTGAAGAAATATTAACGATTCGTCCATATTTCCGTTCCTTCATGTTAGGAACTACTGCCTGACTCAACAGAAATGGTCCTTTTAAATTGACATTAAGCACAATGTCCCAATCTTCTTCCGTGATTTTCAGCAAGCCCTTGTCCCTAGCTATGCCAGCGTTGTTAACCAGAATATCCACCGGCCCAAACTTTTTCTCAATCTGCTGCACCAGGTCTTGTACCTGATCTTTCTTTGAAATATCAGCTGCCACTCCCAATGCTTCCCCACCGGCAGATTTGATCTTTTCCACCACTTTGTCCACTTTCGCCTGATCAACATCATTAACGACCACCTTAGCACCGTTCTGGGCCAGCATCATCACTGTTGTCTCACCCAGTCCGCTCCCTGATCCGGTTACCAGTGCCACCCTGTTTTGTACACCCATTTTACCCGGCTCCTTTCCCTTGGCTCTATACTCAAGACAATACCGAAAAGAACGACTTCCAGATACTCCGAAGCTAGTGTTCTCCTACTTTCACACCTCTTTGTTCAACATCTGCCTACCGTTCTCCCGGCCTAGTCCAAAACCACTTGCTTCTTCCTTACCTGCTTAAGATATGAATCGTGCACACAGCGTTATCCAAACCATAGATTCCACCGCCTGTGACATGGGTCATTGCCACTTTACAGTCCGGTACCTGCATAGCTCCGGCTTCATTGCGCAGCTGCCAAGTCGCTTCCACAATCTGCGCCGCCCCACTGCATCCCGTCGGATGCCCACACGACAATAAACCTCCCCGGGGACTGAACACCACTTTACCACCATAGTCATTGCCGCCGCTCCGGATAAATTCTACTGCTTCGCCATGTCCACAGAAGCCCATGGCTTCCGTATACAAATGCTCATTAATCGCAAAGGCGTCATGGCACTCAACCATATCGATATCCTCCGGACCAAGCCCGGCGATCTCATAGGCTTCTTTAGCGCCCCTGACCGTAATCTCCATCGAAGTCATGTCCCTGAACCCATTGCTGAAAATTCCCGAAGTGACTTCACTCACCAAGAAGCGCACTAGTGTACTGCCCAACTGCATGGCCTTCTCCTTCGTTGCCACAATCACAGCCGCCCCTCCGTCTACATTGGGGCAACTCATCAATAAGGTCAGCGGATCACTGATTGAACGCGCGTTAACAACCTGCTCCACCGTAAGGGGATCATGGAATTGCGAACGCGGGTTATTCATGGCATGACGCCTATTTTTCACCGCCACCAGCGCTAAATCCTCAGGTGTAGCTCCGAAATCGTGCATGTAGCGTTTTGCTCTCATGGCATAAATTCCCGGCATAGTTATCCCCTGAACCCCTTCCGGATCATTAGCATCGGGGGAAAAAGCCGTTCCAGCCGTTCTGGTCGCGGAAATATTCTGAACTCCCACCGCCATCGAAATATCCGTAAGTCCGTTGGCCACGTCTTTAACTGCCAAGTTTACCGCCAAAGCCCCACTGGAGCAGGCACTCTCCACGTTCATCATCGGTACTCCGCCCATCCCCAGCGTACAAGCCACCCGTTGTCCAAAACAGATGCTGCCTGACAGTCCTGACATCTCCCCGACATAGATGCTCTGTACCTGTTGGGGACTGATCCCGGCATCTCTCACCGCATTGAACACTGCCTGCCGCCCAAGATCAGCCCCAGGCAGCGGCGATTTCTTATAATAGTTGGTCATCCCTACGCCAATAATATATACATCCCTCATTTTTATTTACCTCCTTTGCTTGCTGCCACTGGTCTAAATATATAGCTTATCGTCTTTTTGCCGTTTTTATCTTCTCTGATTACACCAGCCTCCACCTGCAAAGCCATACCAATCTGAATATCCTTCATCTCTTCCGCTTGAACATCAATCTGTGCTCCTACTCTGATCCCATTAGGAAAATCCACGTACCCTATCGCCAAAGGCGCTTTGACTCCCGGCTGCGGAACATTCATGACCGTATACGAATACAACTTGCCCACCCGCTCCATAGGGGAGTCATCAAATGTTTCTGACCAGCACGCCGGGCAAATTGGCAGTTTTGGAAACCATAACTGACCACAGCTGCGGCACTTTGACTCGATCAAATACGGTTTACTCCCATCCTCCGGAATCTTAAAGAAATCAGGGTGAAAAACAACCTGTTCTTGTTCATTTAGCTTAGCAGTTTTCTCTGTCATACTAAACCCCTCCAAATCCAATATATTTTACAATCCACATAATTTAAATATCCCTTAACAAACACAGATTACGAATTTAACAATTCCAATTTTCCATTCTTCCTTCGATTTCCCACCTCCCTTCATAAACTGCACTACAAACCAGTGTTATTTCCCTTGATATTGTGGAGGTCTCTTTTCTGCAAAAGCCACGCGTCCTTCTATCCTGTCTTCCGTATCCCGTAATATCCCCCACAACAGGTATTCGTACATTGAAGCTTGTTTCACGGGAAGGTCGGACCCTATAACCACAGCTTGTTTAGCCGCCTTAATTGATAAAGGAGCATTATTGGCAATCTTTTCGGCGATCTCTTTCGCCTTATCCATCAAGTTTTCCGGGGGTACCACATCGCTCACTAACCCATACTGGCAAGCTTGAAGAGCATCCAGCCTGTCCCCGGTTAACAGCATTTTCATCGCCACAGCCTTAGGAAGAGTCCTCACTAAACGTTGAGTTCCACCTAAGCCGGGCAGGCTGCCAACTTTAACTTCCGACAAGCCAAAAGAGGCAGTGCTTACAGCGATACGCAGATCACACGCTAATGCCATTTCCAGGCCGCCTCCGATAGCAAAGCCGTTAACCGCACAAATAATAGGTTTCCACATATCCATCGGAGCCAATAAATGTTCCTCTTCAAAATAAGTGGAAGCAAAGCTTTCTTTAGGCGGCATACTTTTCTTCATATCCGAACCGGTGCAAAAAGCCCGCTCACCTGCACCCGTCAAAATGGAAACTCTGATCTCCGGATCAGCTTTAATCTCCCGCCATATCTGATGCAACTCGGCCCAAGATTCCGGATCCAGTGCATTCATGGCTTCTGGTCTGTTAAGCGTTACATATGCGATATTCTTATCTTTTCTCAATAAAACTCCCAAAATTAATTCCCCCTTCTCTGTTCTGAAAATGTTCCTGGAATAACTGTCCACACCTAATTAAAAGACCCCAAAGTTATCATAAGGTTTTTGGTCCTTTAACACTTCTCTGGCCAGCAGCCAGCGGTGAATCTCAGTAGGACCTTCGACAATACGAAAGATCCGAACTAAACGATAAATATATTCAATCGGCATTTCTTTGGTCAGTCCCATGCCACCGTGGACTTGGATAGCCCTGTCCGCGACCTTGCTCAGCATTTCTGTGGCATAGATTTTTAGCATAGACGTCTCTTTACGCAGATCACCAAGACCCTCATCCATTTTCCAGGCTGCGTTATACAACATGAGACGGCAGGCATGAAGTTCAGTCGTTGAATCAGCGATCCACCATTGGACAGCCTGCCTATCAGCTAGGAGCTTGCCAAACGTTTTGCGCAGATTCGCCTGTTCAATCATCAACCCTATCAGTCGATCAGCATAACCACAGCACCAAGCAGCGATCTCCAGCCGCCGTACCCCGAACCTGTTCGAAAGAGGAATAAATGCCTGTCCGACCTCACCCAAAACCTGAGAGGGATCTAATTCACAATCTTCAAAAACCATCTCATAAGCAAGCATCTCGCCGATTGTGTTGACATTACGTGTAATTTGCATACCAGGGTGTCCCTTGTCTACCAAAAATGCCGTGAAGCCACCTTTTTTACCTTTTTCTTTGTCATTTACTGCCAAAACAATAAAAAAGTCCGCTTTTGGACCAAAGCTAATAAAACTTTTGGATCCGTTTAAAACCCACTTGCCATTTTTCAAATCAGCCCGCATCTGAATGCCAGCTGCATCAGATCCGGCACCAGGTTCCGTCATGGCCAGCGCCGAACGCTTTTCTCCTTTTGCGTACGGAAATAGGTACTTCTCATGTTGCTCTTCCGTACAACAAGCAATCATAAAATCCAAGTTCGGGGAATCAGGCGGTAGAAAAAACGGTACGATAGATCTTCTTAATTCTTCCGATACTACTATTTTGGCCAAGGCTCCCAAGCCCTGCCCTCCGAACTCTTCGGGCACATCAAGTCCCCAAAGACCCAGTTCCTTGGTCTTTTCCATTAATTTTAGCTCTTCCTCGGGTGGTAGAACCGATAGATCAGTGAAACCACGACTGGCCTCACGTTCAATCACCATATTCTCTAAAGGAAACAACTCTTTTTCTGTGAATTTTCTGACCATCTTTTTTAATTGCATGTATTCTTCTGGCAAGGTAAAATCCATAATTACACTCTCCCTTTGTGCGCACGTTGTGCGCTTCATATATATTTCCTAGAAATCATCGCTCCTGCATTGCGATGTAAGACAACCGACTAACTTTATGCGAAAGCCTCTGGGGGACAACAGCATGTCGGTAAAGTCAGGATTAGACTGCAATTGCTGTCGAGTAGCCTGGCGAGTCAGGCCATATATGGTAAAGCCTATGGGCTGAATCCGGGTCTGTGGCTTGAGGCGCTGCCGGAATTAACCCCGGTATCAATGGGTATCCCCAATATAAAAAGGATTGGGTATAAGCAGGCCCATTGACGCACCTGCGGTAAGCAGGGTATAGACCAACCGGATACCTACGTATGGAGACACTATATGGAGCGTCAAACGTGACCTGCCTAAGTGCCGTTCTCGGCATATGGCAGAGAGCCCTAATAGTAGCCTAACGG
>NZ_JUEE01000189.1:0-7553 GCF_000802135.1 Desulfosporosinus sp. BICA1-9 | reverse complement strand
CCCAGCTAACTGTTGACGGATCACTTCTTCTTTAACTTCCCACGCCACCTGATGGTGTTCCTTCATAAAGTTAGGAAGAAATGAGGTAGCTTTTCCACACTCGCAACATTTAAATCGATAGATTGATAGGACGTACGCCTTTAACAAGGTATACACGATTCGTTTAAAACTTCCATGTTTATGCAACATCGCCCTTGCCAAGCAATGAGGACACACCTTAGGACGCAAGTGATTAGGACAACCATGGACAAACTTTTCAATATATAACTGGACAGTCCATATTTCTTCATGTAAACTCAAATTGGTAGTAACCAATGGGAAAGAGGAAACTAGGCTGGCCGGCCAATGATGTTTCCTCTTTCTTTTATCCTTCTTTTCAGATTGTCATGCGATCTACTTTGACACATGACAACCATTATCCAACGGCAACGCCAAACAAGTCAAGAAAAAGACGCTCCTTTAACGTCAGTTAAAGTGAGCGCCCACAGTTTGTAAAACGAATCGGCAAGGGGTTTTTTCCAGTATCCCTAATGCACGGAAAAAACAGATCATTCTCTTGTTTTAATAGATTGAAATTATTGTCTTTGTCACCGCTATTCAATACGAGATCAGCAAAAGTGTTTTGATTTTTTCCGATAACTTTTTGTTCAAATTCTCCCTCATCAATGATTTTCAAAATCTCATCTTTAGTTTTCCCAGAGACACATTCGTTAATAATTCTAAATATCAGATGAAAATATCTGTTTTTTACTTTGTCAAACAACTCCATAGGACAAAAGAATCTCCTTCCAGTCTGCTGCGAGTTTTTCGGCAAGCTCAGTACTTTTCAAGACCCGAATATTTCCTGCATAGCTTCTAAGCCAGGGAATCATCTCACCACTATCACTAACCTTCAGGGAATAGTGATAGCGACCTTCCTCAATTTTCTCCATTTTCCCACCGGGTGCTTCGTTTTTAAGCTTTTCAATCAAATATCTTTCAGAGGATTCATCAATTAAGAGTTCCAATTTGATGTTTTCCGGGTCTTTTCCATCTGCCAAAGCTACACTGGACCAAGTGTATTTCATACGCTCTTTGTAATTTTTTTTATAATCTTCCCTGCTGAAGGATTCTTTTTGCAATTCAATACTCTCGATCCTATCCAGCCTTGAAATAATGCACTTACCATAATTATTGAAGGATATTAGATAAAATCTGCCATGACGTACATCATATCTTATTTTGTAAGGGGTTAGGACTTTACAGGAGTTCTTATCGGGTCTTTTCGCTGTATGATAGTAAATTTTAATCTTTCTTTCTTGATGGATTGCCTTCAGAATCTCCCAGAGGATATGTTCCTCAATTACAGGATGAAAGTGAACATACTTGTAATTAAACAAGTTAAAAGTAACGCTGCATTTTCTTTCGTACTTCAAATAATCCTGAAGTGTTTGGGCACAGAAATAACCGATAGTTGTAGGAAAAACAATATTTTTATAAAGATCAATGGCCCTGAGCAACTCTAGCAACTGGTCGTAGCTGAGTTGGTCTAATATATCAGGTGCTATAAAGTACTGTTTTGTCCTTTTCTCCGTATCACAAGAAAGAATACCGATTCCTTTAGACATTTCATTAAGTTTTCTTTCGATCGTCTTTACGCTGATTTTTTCGAAGTCTAAATGGCCATCCTCAATTAGTTCATCGACTATAGCGTTTACTGAACAAGGAGTGTTTTTTGACTGAAGGTACATCAGAATCAGTAGATACAAGTAAAGGTCTGTCCTCGTAAAACTTTTTGTCATAAAAGTATTCACAAGGAAGTTGTCTGTATGCCTTAAAAAATCGTATGTAAGGCTAATGAGTTTATACCGTCCATCTTTATCCACTTTAACATATTTCTTTTCGACGTACTGTTGAATACGTCGTATTTCATAACTTACTTTCCTTGGGCTGACATTTCTTTTAGTTTCGAGATCGTCAATCGAAAAGCATCCATATAAAAAACAGTCTCTCAGAATATTTCTAATGGTATTATAATGTTTAATAAAATCGTTAAACATAATGCTCCTTATACTATTATACTTAAAGTGTGTTCAATTATCACAGTATGACTTTCCTTGCTAATTTAATTAATGTCTTACCGGCATCGTGATATTACATAATATGTAATATCACGATAGTGTAGTCGTCAATAGTTGTAGCAGGAAAAGACCTAAGGCGGGGCCGATCCCCATAGCTATGCTTAAAGACAGACCGTAGAATCCTATCCCCTCAGCAAAACGATGTTTAGGAATAATATCGCTGGCCAAAGTTCCAGCTGCAGTGTTGCAATAGGCCCAGCCAAAACCTTGCACAAAGCGAGCCAACAAGAGCACTAAGAGAGTAGGGGCCCAGTTTAGAGCCAGAATGCTAATGAAAAAAATGGATGAACCGAATAAAAAGACGCTTTTGCGTTGACGTGTATCCACAATACGCCCAGCGAAGGGCCGAAATAACACTGCAGATAAGAAAAATACACCCATCCCCAAACCGGATAAAGCTTGCTTTCCGGTAATTGATTCAATATAAATAGGTATAGTGGGATTCAACATATAGAAACTGACATAGGAAGCAAAGTTAGCAGTAATTAATAAAAGGAATGTCTTTGTCCATAATGGCTTTTCGGGCAAAGTACGTTCTGAAATTCCGACCAGACTCACCTCCTTTATGGTTAGCAAAAATTAGTTAATAATTAACCTACATCATCAACCTCAGCCTTCAGTGCAGTAACATCTTCGCCGATGTTTTGATCATTTTTGTAGATAAATCTGAGTTGTAGAGTATTGGGATTGTTCAGCTAGTTTGCTCCCTTATCAGCTGGCTCCTGCTTCAGCTGGACCAAAATAATAGGTTGTGCAAACTTGTACCCATTTGCTGTTGCTGAGGCACTGTCAAGGATGAGTTTATACAAGATTTTATATACTAAATATTCTGCATTTTATGAAAAAACCCTCTTTTTGGGAGGCTACGGATACATACTCTTGCTAATAGTTCAACTTATATATATGCGCGAACGAAGGACTGCAAGAGCTAAACACCAAAGGCAGAGGAGCTTTATAAAAGCTCTTGCTCAGGTCGCTGAAGTACAAAAACTCACTGTCTTTGCTTTTATCCTCTTCCGAATAATATCGCCGGTAAATCATAATCCCTTCCTGTGTGGCCGATGAATGATTTCCCCATATGGGATTTAGATAGGTTGTGTAAACCCGATGATATAATTGACCTAATAATTCAGAAGTGATTGTCGCTCCTACCTCAAGCTGTAGTTTATATAACTATAATGGTATTTTATGAAAAAAACTCAAAATCTATTTCTTGCAAGCAGGTAAAACTATGTCTTTATAGAAGTATTTCTAGTAAATAAATACTAGTTCTTTTTTTGTTTTTTAATATAAAAGACACAATAAGGTTATTTATTATGGAAAACGAGGTTATGCTAAACAGTTATGGAAGAGAAAATATTATCTTTTAGAAAATATAACCCCCTCGTAGAAACCCGCTTTTACATTATTACAATGATAATTTATATATTGAGTTATTACTGTTGGCTTTATATATGGCGTGCCGATCAATGGATGAAAATATTGGGTTCGAGTTTTTTGGTTTTTGTGGTTTTGCTATGGCCACAGTCTGCCTATACTATGTTTACAAGCAAGCTAGGGGAACTGAGCGGATCTTTTGGTATTTGATATTTTTAAGTAGTTCAAGTTTTATCATTGCACAGATCTTTTGGGGTTACTATGATTTAATTCTAGAAGTTAAAGTACCTTTTCCAGGGCTTTCTGATGTTTTTTATCTATTACAACCAACACTTATTCTATTGTCAATTTTAAACATCATCTATAAAAGCGAAAACTTTTTTATTAGTTTTCGCATATTTTTGGATATTCTAATCACTATGACTGTGGTCGTAGCTCTGAGTTGGTATTATATTATCCAGCCCATATTTCTCCAAGAAGGCTCCACGCTTTTATTCAAATCAGTTGCTCTGGCATATCCTATTTCTGATTTAGGTCTGATATTTGGTGTGTTAGGCTTAAACGCAACTTCAAAGACCTTTTCCCGTAACACTCACTACACATTAGTGATGGGCTTAACACTATTTGCTATTGCTGACTCAGCATTTTTATACATGAGTTTGAATGAGTGTTATCACACTGGAAGCCTAGTCGATCCGCTATGGACCTTGGCAAGTTTACTAATAGGTTTAGCAGGTCTCTATAGCAAGAATCAAACTAGAAAAGTTGAAATAGCTGATATGATGAATGATATTCCTTATGATCCCAGTTTTACACGAAGTACGATACCTTATATTAGTATGTTTTTGTTTTTAATCGTAATCATTATAAGAATTTGGAAACTGGATAGCCTAGTTGTAGGCATGATTTTTGGAATTTTCTTAATAAGCATCAGACAAATAGTTAATTTAGTAGATAACAAACGGCTTATGTTGTTATTGGCACAATCGAATTTAGAACTTGAGGTTATAAAAAAGCTCTAGAAGATAAGCATGAATCACTTAAGCAGATAAGTGCTACAATAAAATTAGAGGCAGAAACAGATTTTCTTACTGGATTATATAATCGACGCTATCTTATTCAGAGTTTGTATAGGTTTATCGAACAGGCAAATTTAAATGATACCTTGATATTTTCTCTATTTATGCTAGACATAGACCATTTTAAGGAAATTAATGATCAATTTGGACATGAAGCTGGTGATGATGTTTTACAACAGATCGCTCAAATAATGCTGAAAAACACACGTAGTGAAGAAAAAATAAGCCGATTTGGTGGGGAAGAATTTGTTGGTTTCTTGCCCGAATTAGTTGAGAAAGAAGCTGAGATGATAGCTGAAAGAATTAGAAAACAAATTTTTGATCATATTTTTTTAATTGGCTCCCAGAATATAAAAGTTACGGTCAGCATTGGGGTTTCCCAATGGAACGTTAATAATAATGACGATGTACAATCTCTACTTAAGAGAATAGATAAGGCTTTATATAAAGCAAAGGGTAACGGTCGTAATTGTACAGTTGTTCTTTAACAGGCTTTATCACTTATAAGGAAATATTTCCATATTAACCACATTATACTACAGGCCACTCTTTTCCTGTGAAATTATCTCATATTTCTTATGACTCGATGTAATGAATAGAACTCTGGCCTGGCTAGGCCCATCGTAATTGGTATGAACCAGTATTCCATCAACATCGGAATCTCCTTTTTCTATCTGGAATCCCATTCGAGTATGAAAATTTATCTTCATTCATTCTCTTTTATCGTTATTTCCATTTCTTCCATCCATTCATCGGTGGAAATCACCTTGGAGAACTGCATAGCTTGTGTTACAAGAATCGCCCTGTGAAGTTCCTCCCCCGAAACTTTACCAGCATAGTTTGATATATCCAAAGTTCCCGTAGCATCTGATAGAAATTCTACTGAGTATCCGAGATGAGCTGCCTGTCTTGCAGTCGTGTCACAGCACATCTGTGTCATGTATCCAGATATAACAACTGTATCTATTCCCATTTCCATAAATAATTTTTCAAGTTCGGTATCTGTAAAGCTTCCAGGCAGGTTCTTATCAACAATACAAACATGTTCTTTTTTCAATAGTTCCTCATGAATGTCCCAGCCCCTAGTCCCCTTTAAAAAGGCAGTTGCATCATTTTGTAACGCTGTATGTCTGATCAAAATTACCGGAATTTCATATTTATTAGCCACATCCACAGCCTTAATAATATTATCAAAACTTCTTTTAGGATATGTAACCGGCATTCTTCCTGTAAAATATTCATATTGAACGTCAATTACCAGTAAAGCTTTTTTCATTGACAATCCCTCCAAATCTTTTGTTATAATAATTATACAAGAAGATATATTGTGCCGGGAAAGTCTTGAACTTTATTCGGTTTCATTAGAAAAGGATTTTGATAAAAATGCTTGATAAAACTGATTTGGCAATTTTAGAGCTGCTAAAAGCAAATTGTAAAGTTCATTTGAGAGATATCGGTGAAGAGGTTCATCTAACCGGACAGGCAGTTGCTAACCGTGTTTCAAGAATGGAGAGTTTAGGCGTTATTAAAGGTTACACTGTTTTGCTTGATGAAGAGTTGCTTGGGAAAACCATAACCGCATACGTCACCATCTTCATGAAAACAACTAATCATGTGGCTTTTCACGTATTCTTAAAAGATAATGAATCGGTTGTGGAAGCTAGCCGGATTAGCGGTGAAGGGTGTTACATGCTGAAAATCCAGGTTAATTCCCAGCTAGATTTAAACCATTTTCTAGATTCTGTTTTACAGTATGGAAATTACCGGATAAATATTTCTATAGGAAAAATTAAATAAGAAAAAGTAAAGGCTTTGAATACTTTACGCTCCAAAGCCCGAACACGCTTTATCAATTATACATTTTAGAGAATAATGATCAAACCCGAAGACATCCACTCACTCCAACATATCCCTCAAATATCCCAACGCCCCAATTTGGCATAATATTTTCCCCCGGTGTGTTTTACTGCAACGAACCCCCAACCCACGTTAACTCGTCACCGATGATTACCAATGAACCTCCGTCCTCATCGCGGACGGTTTGAAGGCGAGGGCCGCAAGGCCCTTAGCCTACGTCTGGCGGGGTAGAATGTAACATGGATTTTTTCCTAATATCTTGGCAATTGGCGTTGTTCAATATAATAATTCTCTACACCGATTTCCTTCATTCTATTATTTATGTAAATCTATCGTTCTCTAAGCTTGCCTTTGAATTGTTTGTCGCATGGGAACACGTCACATTCAAAACAAAAATCAATGTTACGTTCCTTGCGGCATGTTTTTGCATGGCATTCTAGGGGGCATTGAACATTATTACTTCGACAACCACCACAAGTGCCCTTGGCAAAATTACTAAGAATCTGCTCAAATTCAGTATACCCTTTAAAAGCAGGGTCATTTTCTGCTTTCATCCTCGCTAGTCCTTTGTAACCTTTCAATAACTCAGATAATTTTGAACTCAAACTTCTTATCTCGCTGTTTGGATTCGCTCACTTCAAAGGATACCAAAATGGCACCCAACGCTCATTCAATCAGAGACCACCAAGTGGTCTTTTTTCTTTTTGTGCTCAATAACTTAGGGACCACGACGGTAATATAAAAAAACTGATGGAAAATTCGGTAGAAAAATGGTAGATTTTTGTTGCGAGCAAAAAATCCATTTTCACCAAAAAACCATCAGCAAGATGAATATAACACTTAAAATATCGACCGTCAATTTAAAAAATCGTCTTCCCCAAGAAGTTCGGGCATTCAGCGCTGAGGAACTGCAGGAGTTCATAACACAGGGAACGGTCATCAAAAAGAAGAAGCAGTATCTTCTAATAATACATCATCGACAGTTCACCCTCCAATGTCCCATTCTACGTATGGACGATGGTAGTTACCAGATGATTTGGCCATCCTTTAAACTCCCCAACCGTTCATATCCTGTGTTTGTGTATCTTTATGCTGTAGCCTGGTATCTCTCCAGCGGGGA
>NZ_JUEE01000188.1:0-41411 GCF_000802135.1 Desulfosporosinus sp. BICA1-9 | reverse complement strand
CGTGGAGTCTACTCTGTTCCCCGCTTAGGGGGGACATTCAAAGGAGCCGCAGTGGGTACCTCGCCAGCTTATAGCTATTGTGCTCAGATTAGCGAGGTTCAAATCGACGAGGAAACGGGTGAAATCGATGTTCGAGAAGTGTGGGATGTCCATGATTGTGGGAAGGTGATCAACCCTATGCTTCTGCACGGGCAGGTACACGGAGCCCTGTATATGGGCATGGGAGAGTCGATCTGGGAACAGGTTTTGTTTGATGATCAGGGACGAATTCTTAACCCCAATCTCGGCGAATATAGATTACCTACCGCCCTCGACATGCCTCAGATTCATTCCGAATTAGTCGACAGCTATGAGCCGGCTGGACCATGGGGGGTAAAGGAAGTCGGTGAAGGAGCAACCAATCCGACCATGGGTTGTTTCTCGAACGCCATCTTTGATGCCATGGGTGTGAGAATCAATAGTTTGCCACTCACTTATGAAAAAGTCTGGCGCGCTATGAAAGAAAAGTTCACTGAATAAAATCGGAACGAAGAAATTGAACACCTCTCTGGCCATTATACAAGGGAGGTGTTCAATTTCTTCTTGTTTAAATTATATAAAACTATTTACCCATAATAGGTAAAAACAATTGTAAGCCTATGTCTAATATGGTAATTGATTCTAGTTAAAATTCGTGATAGATTAATTATAATATTCAAAATATTCAGTATACAAAGGAGTAGTTGTTCGAATGAAAATCGAATTGCTGGATATGCAGGATATCATAATGGATCCCAGTGAGGGAGAAATATCTTTTCGCGGCAATAGACTGCTTTTGTTTCACGCAGACGCATTGAGTCAACTTAAGGATGAGTTAATTAAAACACTAGGGTTAGATCTAGCAAGAGGAGTATTGGTCCGTTTAGGTTATCGGTGTGGATATAGCGATGCCCACGGTGTAAAACCCTTCTTTAATTCGGAAAATGACTCTGATTGGATGTTAGCCGGACCAAAAATCCATACTCGCGAAGGTTTGGTTCGTGTTACTAATAAGGTGTTGGAATATGATCGTGAGGCCAACCATTTTTATATGTGCGGAAAATGGGAGAATTCCTTTGAGGCCAAACAGTACATTAAAACCTACGGTCATTCAGCAGAGGCAGTTTGTTGGACACTGGTTGGTTATGCTAGTGGCTATAGCAGCAGATTTTTTGGGCAAGAGGCGGTGTGTGTAGAGACAAAATGTATAGCTAAAGGGGATCCGTACTGTCAATACGAAATTAGGGCCAAATCCGAGTGGGAAGGTAAAGCTGACCAAAATATCAGCGATTTGCAACCTAATACAGTGGTTAAAAGCCTGCAACTTATGTTGAGAGAGGGTAAAGAATGGGTTAGTCAATGGAAATTATTGAATGAGATTGCCCTTCAACTCTCCGATGGCTTGAATTTTAATGAAATGGCAAAGGATTTTTATAAGCAAGTTTGTCAATTTGTGTCGTGTGAAAAGGTGTATCTGATTATCAAGAAACCTAATTCCAAGGGTTGTAACGTTTTTGGTTATGTTTTGGGTTCGAATCAAGTTGTAGCCAAACAGGTTGAAAGATTTACTGGTGAGTTAGCCAATCTTTTAGCCAATGGAACCGAGATAATTGCCAATGGCAAAAATCTGCCGAAGGATTTAATGTTTGCTGGCAAAATCCAGGATTTTATAGGTGTTCCACTGATTTCAAACGGTCGTCAGTTAGGTTCTCTGTTGGTGGCAAATAAGTTAACCTCCCACGGCTTTAACGAATATGACAAAAACATTTTGGCATTATTGGGTATTCAATTGGCGATGGTTATAGAAAACACAAAATTATATCACTTAACTGATCAAGAATTGCAAATAACGAATTCCGAATTGAAGCGTGTTAATGAATTTTTACTAGTTCAACAACAATCCTTACAAAAATCCATCAATCTGCATAACCAGCTAGCGGGCTTAGTTCTTGAAAACTCCGGATTGCAAAAGATTATTAGCACCATCGGGCAGGCCATTGGTCTACCGGTTTCGATTGAAGATAAAGAATTTCGGGTTTTGGCCAAAACAAGAGTGACTGGCAAGAATCAGCAGATTTCATCACGGGAGCTGTTAGGGGAACACTCCAACAAAGGGCTAATGGAGAGTTTCTATAGTAGGAGAGAAACCGCTGTATATCAAACAGTTGGCAAAAATGGGCAACCTGTCAGACGTTGCCTGACGCCGATCATAGCGGGGAAAGAGATATTGGGTTTTTTAGCGGTTGACTTAAATCAAACATGTTTATCACAAGGGCAGGAGCTGATTTTACGTGATGCCAGTGTTGTAATCGCTTTAGTCCTCCTAAAACAAAAGGTTTCAGTGGATAACAAGAAACAACTTATGAAGCATCTTTTGGATGAATGGTTATTTAGCAACACGATGAATGAAGAACAAGTATTGGAATGGACTATAAAACTTGGCATAACGCTAGATTATCCATTAAGCCTGATAGTTCTTGAATTCGAGGGTGGTCGAATAGGGCCCATTAATAAATGTGTCAATGAGTTAAGAAACGCCATGCCACCGAATGGAGTTATCGGGTTACATGAGAACAAGCTGGTGATCATTCTGGGTAATGGGGAGGATGGTCAGGCGGAAAAGATGAAGAATTTACTCGTAACTCTGTTAGGGCAATCTCCCTCTTCGAAATGGTGGCTTACTTTGGGGGTTAAAAGTAATTCGATCATCGAAACAAGACAGAATTATAATAACGCTAGTGCAGCCAATCAAATAATGAAGCATCTAAATAAAGAGAATACATGCTTTGATTATGAGAACCTTGGAGCATACGGCATGCTGGGAATAGAACCCAAAAGATTTATCTGGTTCGCCAAAAAGGTACTGGGAGAAGTTATTGAATATGACAAAAAACATAAATCCGAACTTATTTCAACGTTAAAACTGTATTTTAAATGCAATCAGAATATCCAAGCGGCTTCAAGACAGGGTTTTGTTAATGATGGAACCTTAAAATATCGTTTGAAACGCATTCAGGAAATTGCGGAGCTCGACTTAACAAATCCTGAGGTTACTTTACAAGTTCAATTAGCTTTGAAGTTTCTATGAGGTAAGGGAGTTGTATTTTGAGAGGAGGCCGTTGTTATGAATAAAAAAGTGAAGATTGCAGTAGGGATTTCAGGGGCTTCAGGGGCAATTTACGGTGTGCGTTTATTAGAGAGTTTGGCGGCAAATGGAGTAGAATCTCACTTAGTAGTTTCTCCAGATGCTGAAAGAACTATCTTAATAGAAACAAAATACACGTTAAATCAATTAAGGTCCCTGGCAAGTAAAAATTATCATTATAATGATGTTGGCGGGGCGATCGCAAGCGGTTCGTTTCTAATTGATGGAATGGTTATCGCGCCTTGTTCTATCAAAACCTTATCAGCGGTGGCCAATTCCTTTAACGAAAATTTGTTGATTAGGGCAGCAGACGTTTGCCTAAAAGAAAAGAGAAAATTGATATTAGTCGTTCGAGAGACTCCATTACATTTGGGTCATTTGCGCTTGATGACTAATGTGGCAGAAATAGGTGCCACACTATTGCCGCCTTTACCGGCCTTCTACCATCTTCCCAAGACAATTGATGATATTGTTGATCAAACGGTGGGGAAAATACTTGATCAGTTCGGGGTAGAACATAATTTGTTTGAACGTTGGACGGGCGAATATGAAAATGGTCAATTATTGAACTTCCGAAATTGATCACCAGATAGGAGATTGTGAAGATGAATATAATTGATCGTATTTATCTGCTTGCCTTACCATATCTTGAAACAAGAAGCAATCAAATTCACATAGCGGTATCTAAAAGGTTTGGGGAGAGGTTGCTTTTAATGGAAAAAGGGGATCCGGAAGTTGTGATTCCAGCAATATTGCTTCACGATGTAGGGTGGAGTAAACTAACATTTGAAATGCAGAATAAAGCTTTTGGACCAGGCTGTGATCAATCCTTGAATCGAATTCATGAAGTTGAAGGGGTTAGAATTGCCGCGGGGATTTTGGCTGAAGTTAATTATAACAAAACTAAAGCAGAAGAAATTATTAATATTATTGATGGGCATGATTCAAGGCTCACAACTATCTCGGATAACGACATGATAGTCAAAGATTCGGATAAGTTATTTCGCTTTACTTCAGAAGGATTGATATTTTTTCTCAATATATTTAAGGTAACAATTGAGGAAAGGTTAAGTTGGTTGAATTCGAAGGTCGATAGCTGGTTTTTCACTCAAGCGGCTAAAATAATGGCTGAAGATGAATATAATAGCCGAAATAATTATTTAAAAAACTCGTAATATAACTCTAAGCTGCAAGGTCAAATACCCTTGCGCTTTATCCAATCATAAGACTCTTACTTCAATAAGTGGGAGTTTTGTCCAAAAGAATTAACTGTAGTAATTTAGTAGGACACAGAATGTTGAACTATAAAAAAGTGCGCAACTAGGGTAATTGTTGCGCACTTTTTTTACATCTATATTGGCCAATATAGACAATTTCTTAAGTTTTTTTTACTTAGAAGAGTAATAGTTTAGTAATTCTTTGCCTGTTATTATAGTCTCATAATTCAGAATAATTAAAAAATAATAAGGGGGTGAGAAACAGTTTGACTACAACAAAAACTAAAGACATTGCTAAAACAATCGTCATTCTATGCACATTAGATACAAAAGCCGTCGAAACAGCATATTTAAAGAATCAAATTGAAGCAAGGGATTGTAATACTTTAGTCTTCGATTTAGGTACGAGGGGAAACCCAGGTATGGTGTCTGATATCACCCGAGAAGAAATCTATAAGCTAGGTAATCCGGGCGAAACACTTATTACAACAGAAAATCGAGTTAAGTTAGGAGAAATAATGACAACTGGGGCAGCAACTAAGCTTAAGGCCCTCTACAAAGAGGGGAAAATTAAGGGCGTTATAGGGATTGGCGGCGCTACAAACAGTCTAATGGAAACAAATATTATGAGGACTTTACCCTTCGGAGTTCCAAAGTTGATGGTTTGTAGTGTTGCAGCATCCCAGGGCCTAGCTAGTCGGTATTTTGGGACATCCGACATAGCCATCCTCCATTCCGTGATTGATTTTACTGGGTCGAATGAGCTAATTAGAGACATCTTGGATCGAGCAGCTGGGTCAATTGTGGGTATGGTTGAAAAGTTAAATGGAATTGGTCCTGATAAGAATTTTGGGGCTGGAGGCTATGTCGCAATGACCCAACTTAGTATGTGTGAACGGACTGCAAATTTTGTTCGGACACGTCTTGAGGAGGAAGGTCATCAAATTATAGGTTTTTCAGCCACAGGGGTCGCTGATAAAGCAATGGAAGAGTTGATTATTGAAGAAGGCATGTTTAAGGCTGTCATTGACTTAGCGCCTGGTGGTGTAGGGGAAGAACTCTTTGGCGGTACTAGGGCCGCAGGAAAAGAGCGCTTAGAAGCTGCCGGTATAAAGGGCATTCCTCAAATAATTGCCCCTTGTGCTGTTAACCTTATGACACCGGCGCGTAGCAAATATAAACCGGATTATTATGAGCGAAAGAGGTATGATTTGGATTCTCTCCGCACCTTCTTAAGGCTAAACTCTCAGGAATTAGGGGTTGTAGCAAGGGTAATGGCCGAAAAACTAAATGCCTCGAAGGGACCGGTGAAGTTTCTGATGCCCATGAAAGGCTGGGCATCCTTTGATACCGAAGGAATGGCAATTTACGAACCGGAAGCAGATAAGATTTTTGTAGAGGAATTTAAGAGGTTGGCGGGTAAGCACATCGAGGTAATTGAGGTGAATGCTAATATTGACGAACCAGAGTTTGGAGAGGCTATAATCAAAGCTTTTAAGGAGTTAATAAATTCAGCGGAATCAGCGTTAGTAGGAGGAGGATGCGGATGATACCGGTAAAGTATAACCAACAAGATGCTGAAGATTATTTGGCTAAAGGTTATTGGACTGACCAAGTATTCTCAGATTTTTGGGAAAAAAACGCCAAGAATTATCCAGATAAGGAGGCTTTAATTGATTCAAATGGCTCTCGTCTAACTTGGCTTCAGGCTAAATTGCAAGCAGATCGTCTCGCCCTGAAATTTATTGAATTGGCTGTTCCAAAAGATGCAAGGGTAGTTGTTCACTTGCCAAATTGTGTGGAAGGCTTTATAGCCAGGGTAGCATGTGAAAAAGCGGGAATTATTTCAATGACTCTGATGCATACGTTACGTCATAAAGAACTGCAGGAAATCATCTCTCTAATTGAAGCAACAACTGTTATAATCCCCGGAAACTACCGAAACTTCGATTATTACGAAATGTATCAAGAATTAAAAGGTTCATTACCTTTACTCGAAAATATTATCGTGATTGGTTCGGATGTTCCGGAAGGTACCCTTTCCTTTAAAGAGATTGTTCAAGCCCCGTTGGAAGAAAAATATCCTCAAGATTATCTTGCCAACAGGCGTATGGATCCGACTCATGTAGGCTTTTTAACGACCACAACCGGTACTACAGGTATTCCTAAGGTTGTTGAGCAAAGTCTTGCAGCACGTCTATGGAGTACGAAAACCCACGTCAAGAATTGGAAATTAAGCCCTGATGATGTAGTCTGTGCTGTTGCACCAGCTGCTGGAGCTGCCGGTGGTACACCCACTTATTTTGCTGCTCCGCAAGTCGCTGCCAAAATCGCTCTCTTATATGATTATAGTGTCACCAATGCCCTGGAGTTTTTTGAGAAGGAAAAGGTCACTATCCCCTGTGTTGTACCGGCCCAACTAGCTATGATGATGCAAGAAAACGTCGAAGGATATGACTTGTCTTCAATACGTGCCATACGATGCTCAGGTGGTTACCTCTCACCGACACTTGCTGAGGAAGTGGAACGGCGCTTTCATGGACCAATCATTAGTACCTATGGTTCCCAAGATACAGGTTCGGTTTCGGGGATCTCGATTGAAGATTCGGCGGAAAAACGGCGTTCAACTGTTGGAAAACCCTTGCCCGGGAATCTAATCAAAATCATTGACGACCATGGGAATATTGTACCCCAAGGGGAAGTAGGACAATTATATTTCCGAGGTCCCCAAAATTCGTGTGGTTACTACCGTGACCCGATAAAAACGTTTTCAGAAGCCTTTGACAGTGAGGGGTGGGCCACTCCGGGCGACTTAGCTAAGATTGACGATTACGGCTATGTCATGATCGCTGGTCGGAAGAAAGATATCATCATTCGGGGCGGACAGAATATTTATCCTGGAGAAATTGAAAACGCTTTGATGGGGCATTCCAAGGTATCAAACGTCGCAATAGTAGCTATGCCTGACAGAATAATGGGAGAAAAGGCCTGTGCTTTCGTTATTCCTAACAAAGATGAGGGTGTGCTGATGTTTGAAGAAATGATAGGCTACCTAAATACCAAAAAACTGGCTAAGTATAAACTTCCCGAACGTTTGGAGATCGTCGATACTTTCCCGCTTGCTTCAGAGTCTAAGGTTAATAAAAATGGTTTGCGTGAAATCATCACTGCCAAGTTAAAGGAAGAAGGAACCCTGGTAAGTATTTGAGTAAATTTTAAGGAGGATGACATGTTGGCGAACGAAGATATGAGATTGGAAGATCATCAAGTCGAATGGGTACCCATGAAAATGTATCGGCAGGAAGATAGTGCTAGACTGTGGTTTCATGATAGCGTGCACAATAATCCTCCAAGTAGTCCAATGGGTGCGTCTGTTTACCATTGGCCCCGGGGGACAAGGTATGCCGCTGAGTGGTTTACCTTTCCGTATTCGGAGGGATTTGATTATGTACTCTATGATGGTCGGATTTTCCCCGGACCCATGCCGATAACTGACCCTGAGGTAATAAAAGCTAAAGAGCCAATCTTTCAGCAAAAGTTAATGGATATGTTAGAAAACTGGCCACAGCGTTACGCGGATATTGTGGAAGAGTGGACCGCTTCCTTGGATTACCTGAAAGGAATTAACAAAAAGACCCTTCCCTTAGACCGGTTGATTAATGTGCTGAAGGACGCTGTCAAAATCTCCAAACGCAGTTGGGAGTTGCATTTTGTGTGTATGTATCCAGCACACTTTGCCTATATGACCTTTGAAGCAATCTGTGCCAAATATAATATTGAAGAACGACAAATGCGCACCTTTCTGCAGGGGTTTGAAACTAAAATGTTTGAAATCGACCGTGCACTTTGGAAACTGGCTGACGTGGCTAATGAACTGGACTTAGCGGAGGAGTTTAATGAAATCAGCACTCAAGAAGAGCTTAATGAGCGCTTAATAAAGAGCACTAAGGGTAAGCTTTGGTTGGGTAAGTTTACGCAGTTTTTAGAGAAATACGGACGTAGATCTACAGCAGCCTTGTTTGATTGTGCATATAGAACCTGGATTGAGGATCCAATGCCAGCATTTACCACCATCCAGACCTATATCCTAAAAGGTAGTTTTGATTTTGAAAAACACACCAAGAAAATAATTGCGGAGCGGGATGAGTATATCGCTCGTACTGTAGCCGACATTCCTGAAGAAGATCGGGGAGAATTTCTGCAAGCTTTGAAATTGGCCCAATACTCTTACCCTTTCAACGAAGACCATAATTTTTACGTCGAGCAGTGGACTTATTCGGAATTGAGGTATGCCATCCAAGAGTGTGGACGGCGATTAGTCCATTGGGGATTTATTGATGAAATTGATGATGTATTTTTCATGACAATCGATGAACTCGAAGGAGTCTTAGAAGATATTTTAATCAATAAAAAGATTGGGATTGAAGAGCACCATACAAGGGTCCACAGTATGGTCTATCGGCGCAAGGATGTGTGGACGAAGTTGCACAAGGTCAAAGTAAATCCTTTCATTGGAACTGTTCCTGAAGGGAAAATTGATGATCCGGTGTTCATCAAGATCTGGGGCATGACGGATGAGGTGATTAGGGGACAGGCCAAACCGGAGATTGATGTTGAAAATCGTTGGGAGGGTTTTCCAGGGGCCCCGGGCGTTGTCGAAGGTATAGCACGCGTGATTTTTGATTATGAAGGATTTTCGGAGGTGCAACCTGATGAGATCTTGATCGCACCGTTTACAACGCCGGCTTGGACACCGTTGTTTTCAAAAATCAGAGGAGTAGCCACGGATAGTGGAGGTATGTTAGCCCATGCGGCCATTTGTGCCAGGGAATATGATATTCCTGCTGTGGTCGGTACGATTACCCGAGGTAAAAGAGTGACTGATGGGATCGTGACCGGTCAGAAGGTTCGGATAGACGGGACAAAAGGAGTTGTCGAACTCCTAGAGGAGTAGGGGGAGAGTTAGGGGGAATCTGGGATGATCATGTGGTTGGACCAAATAAGTAAGAAAGATGTACCATTAGTCGGTGGTAAAGGGGCTAGCCTAGGAGAATTAAGCCAAGCTGGGAAACAAGTTCCACCAGGATTTTCGATCACAGTCAATGCTTACCGCAGCTTTGCAACCTCTTCGGGAATTAGTGAAAGGCTCAATGAATTGATCGTCGGAGGAGTGGAAATCTCTGAAGAAATGATCAAGCATATCATTGGGCCGTACATTCAAAAATCCAGGTTGCCTTCAGTCGTCGAAAAAGCGGTGCGTGATGCCTATTTGTTGCTTTGTTCTCAAGTCGGTAACGAGGTATTAGTTGCGGTTCGTTCCAGTGCAACCATGGAGGACGGCGCTAGTACAAGTTTTGCCGGACAACATGAAACCTTTCTTAATGTCTCGGGTATAGAGGCTGTGTTGGCCAAAACCTTGTTATGCTGGGGTAGTATGTTTTCTCCGCATGCTCTTCATTACCGTAATGCCAATGATATCAGTCTTGAACAAGATGCCATGGCAGTTGTTGTACAAAAAATGGTTAACGCTAAGTCTGCAGGAGTAGCTTTTACGGTTGATCCGGTAACGGGTGAACGAGATAAAGTTGTGATTGACTCTGCCTGGGGACTTGGTGAAGGGGTAGTGGGAGGCTTTGTAACACCAGATCATTTTGTAGTTGACAAAAAAACGTTAGACATCAAAGAACGCTGGATATCTCCTAAAACAACCGAGTTCACTCGGGATTCTGTCACAGGGGAGACAGTACAAAGAGAAGTGCTGAAGGAAAAGCAAATGTCCCCGAGCCTTACGATCATGGAGGTCAAGGCTATCGCGCAAAATGCCATATCAATCGAACAGCATTATGGCCAACCCCAGGATATAGAGTGGGCATTTGACAGAGAGCTTTCGTTTCCTAAGAATCTGTTAATTTTACAGAGCAGACCAGTCACTGTATGGGGAAATCAAAAGTCCGGTTGCTAACAATAGTTGGTCTATGTTAAGGCTAAACAAAAAAAGGGGGATATGAAAAATGGCGATTAATGATTTAAGGGATTTTCTCAAGAACTTGGAGGAAAATGAGGAGCTAATGCGGATTAAAGCAGAAGTGGACTGGAATCTCGAATTATCTCATATTGCTAAAGTTAATGAAGAGAAGAACGGACCTGCTTTACTTTTTGAAAATGTAAAAGGTTACAAAAATCCGGTGTTTGTTAGTGCTCTATCGAGTACCCAGCGTTTAGCGATCGCTATGAATATGCCGGTCAAGACTACTATGACCCAAATGGCTAGAGAATGGGTAGATAGAACTAAAGAACTAATACCCCCTGTGTTTGTTGAAAGTGGACCGATTAAAGAAAATATCGATATAGGTGACGACATTAATTTGTTCAAATTCCCAGTTCCGAAATTTTACGAAATGGACGGCGGTCGATACATTGGAACCTTTGTTTGTGTTTTAACTAAAGATCCGGATAACGGGTGGATAAATATCGGTACCTACAGGATGCAAATTCTTGATGAAAAAACCTGTGGAATCATGCTGATCAAAGGAAAACATGGTGACTTGCACCGGATGAAATATGCTAAACTTAATAAACCAATGCAAGTAGCCGCAGTCATCGGATATGATCCGCTGATGTTCTTAGCTTCCAGTACGCTCATTGGTGCCGGGGAAGATGAGTACAACTACATTGGCTCTTTGCGTGGCCGTCCTGTGGAAGTGGTTAAAGGGGAATTCGTCGACTTACCTATTCCGGCAGCAGCAGAAATGGTGATTGAAGGGGAATTATGGCCCGAGGAATTACGTGCAGAAGGACCGTTTGGTGAATATACCGGTTACTATTCGGGAAAAGGCACTGTTCCCAGACACTATATTAATGTTAAGGCTGTTACTTATCGTAACGATATGGTTTTCCACGCCACGACTGTGGGAAGGCCGGTAACTGATACCCACATGATTCAGTCAATGAACCGAACTTCAACATTATGGTCTGATCTCGAAGCGATGAAAATTCCCGGCATTCAATCAGTTTATATTCCACCTGAGTCTTCGGGAAGATTTATGGCGATCGTCTCAGTAAAACAAATGTATCCCGGTCATTCCAACCATGTTGGAAATGCGGTAATTGCTACTTCTACGGGGTCGTATGGACTAAAAGTCGTAATTGTTGTCGATGATGATATACCGGCTGATGATATGGGCCGTGTTATTTGGGCCATGAGTACAAGAATGGCTCCAGAACGTGGAGTTCAGATCATATCACGCGGCCGTTCGACGCCTTTGGACCCATCTTTACCCATTGGAAACAGGGATATAACCTCCAGAATTATCATGGACTGCTGTATTCCCTATGAATGGGAGGAAAAACCTATTAATATCAAATTGAGTGATACCGTCTTAGATATGGTAAAGTCAAAATGGCTTGATTATGGCTTTAAGGAGTAACTATACCCCAAAAATAGAGTTCACTACTATTTTCCCTCAGAAGATACTTAATGTATAATATTAAAGAATGCTTACTTCAGAGGGGTATTTAAACCCTACCTTAAAATTAAGTTAAGTTATCCGGGAGCTAACCGCTACTTAAGAGGTGGGACTCTTAATGGCGGTTGGCCTCTAATAAGCTGGAGATTTAAACTTATAGTAATCGAGTGAATGATATATATATAGTATTTTGCGTGTTTGCTAACAGTATTATGGCCGTGGGGTTGTAAAGAGGTAGATAAAGATGGATAACGACGATAAAGAGAGTAAACTATCCAGGCAGGTTCGCAAAAAGGAACATATTGAATTTGCGATGAAGGCTGCTGTAGAATCAAATGGAAGCAACGGTTTTTCCGATGTTCATTTGCTTTATGAGGCCTTGCCAGAATTAAATCTTGAGGAGATTGACACTACCCTTTACTTTTTAGGCAAGAGGCTAAATGCTCCACTATTAATAAATGCTATAACGGGAGGGCATCCAGACGTTAAACACATCAACCGAAGTTTGGCAAAGGTGGCTGCTCGGACAGGAATCGCAATGGCTGTTGGCTCTCAGATGGCTGGGTTGGAAAATTCGGATGTTCAAGATACGTATAAAGTTGCCCGCGATGAAAACCCAGATGGAGTTTTATTGGCTAATGTAAGTGCACTCACTTCGTGGATAATGGTAAAAGAAGCTATCGAAATGATCAATGCGGACGGGGTTCAATTACATTTAAATGTGGCTCAGGAACTGGCTATGACTGAGGGAGACAGGAATTTCAGGGGTACATTAGCTAATATCGAAAGAATAGTAGCGTTATCAAATGTACCTGTTATTGTCAAAGAGGTTGGATTTGGTTTGTCCCGTGAGACGATTAAGAAAATCCATGATACTGGGGTGCGGTACATCGATACTGCCGGAAAAGGGGGAACGGATTTTATTCAGATTGAAACTATGCGTTCGGGTCAGGACTACCTAGGGCACTACCAGAATATCGGTATATCTACAGCTGCAAGCCTTATAGAAGCCCAAAGCTTAAATTTACCGCTTAGTATTTTGGCTTCCGGCGGTTTTAAAGGTGGGAGTGATGTAGCGGGAGCACTTGCTTTAGGGGCACAATTGGTAGGGTTTGCAGGGCATTTCTTGCAGGTTCTATTCGAAAGTACTGAGCAAGGTCTTAACGAACGAGTCGATAGAATCATAGATCAGTTAAGACGAACGATGTTAATGGTCGGGGCCTCTAATTTGAAAGAATTGGCTGGGAAACCCGTGGTTATTACGGGAAGTACTGCAGAATGGCTAACCTGGAGGGGTATAAAAAGATGAGCGAAAAGGCCCAAAGGTTGCTTAATTACCTAGAAAAACATAACACAATGATCCTTTCTACATATGGGGAAAACGGACCGTGGGCAACCCCCGTTTTTTTTATTAATCACGGATTTCGTATCTATTTCTTATCGGAACTTACGTCTATACACAGCACTAACTTGCGCGAGAAATCTCTATCTGCCGCGGTGATTACCGAAGACTATGAGGATTGGAAGAAAATACAAGGCATTCAATTGCAAGGGAATGCTTACTTAATTACTAACTTAAAGAAGGCGGCGCTGCTCTTAGCTTCATATTGTAAAAAATATCCTGCAGCTCTGCACATTTTTCAGACTCCAGGCGCCTTTAAGGGAGTTCCCAATGCTCGTTGGCACTGTCTAGTCCCTCATTATTTGAAATTCACGGATAACACAGAAAAGTTCGGTCATCGTTTAGAGTTAGAATTAAAAGTTATTAAGCGCGATAATGAGTTTGATTATGAAGAGGATAGTGCCATGGGAGGACTTGTATGATAAATATTATTTATGCTGTTCCGGAAAATCATGGCACAGTTGATCGAATTGTTAGAACTAAAGCAAACAAGGATGTTAAATTTGAATTAGTTAAGAAAGTGGATATTGAGGACTTGATTGATTCTTTCGTTTTGTCTACGAATAATCAAATAACCGTGCTGGAAGTCAAAGAAATATTTGATAGTCCGATCCAAACCATGACAGTAGAGTCTGATCAGGGAGACGAGATGGTCGAAAAGAAAAAAAGACTAACGCGCCAGGAGACCGCAGAAATGCTTGGTATAAGTCGCACCACCTTGTGGAGAAAGTCCAAACAAAACCAGTGATGGAGTGAAATAGCGCCACTGAAAAAACGTGTTAAGATCAGGGAAAAGCCTTAGCTATTCCCTGATCTTAACACGTTTTATTCTTAAATTCTTAAGTTTTACAAGCGGTTGGAAACGGAAACACCTACAAAATCTACAAAATTTCTGACGAAAGGAATTTTGTAGGAATCACTGTTGCAAATCATCCACGTATTACGCGTAAAGGGCGTATTATCTTTAGTGTACATACGTTGTTTATATAATCCAACAGTACTTTCAATGAATTCGGGTACAAGAAAAATACCGTAGCCCAGCCCATTAGCAATCATTGGCTTTTTTAGAACTGTGAAATTTGGTTCTGTTTAGAGCAGATTACCTTTCTGGAATAATACTGTATAATGCGTGGTTATGGTTTGTTCGCTACTAGCCCATGTGGTATATTATAGGAGTGTTTTTAGCCATGACAATATTATCAGTTGTGTTAGAAAACTGTTTAATTTTAAAAAGCACATAATTGTTTAAAGCATTAAGGAGTGTATCGTATGCCAGTATCTGTAAAAAATATTTTTTGTGTAGGTCGAAATTATGTTCAACACGCTCAAGAACTTAACAATGCGGTTCCACAATCCCCATTGTTGTTTACTAAGCCAACCCATTCTTTAGCTGAGGCTAATGGCCGTGAGATAATCTTTCCGGGAGATCGAGGCCAAATTCAATATGAAGTAGAACTCGTATTCCATATTGCAAGACAATATGAGCCTGGAATTAAGCTAGATGACCTAGTGGACCAAATGGCTATAGGTATCGACTTTACCTTGCGTGATGTTCAGATAGAGTTAAAAGGGAAAGGCTATCCCTGGGTACTAGCCAAAGGGTTTATCAACTCGGCCGTAATCACCCCTTGGCAGCCTTTTGCTGGACTTAAAGCTATGCTGGATGTAGTTTTTTCTTTAGACAAAAATGGACAAGAGGTTCAACGGGGTACTATGAAAAATATGATTTTTGACTTACCGACAGTCATTGAATATACTGCACTACACCTTGGACTTGGGCAAGGGGATATCATTTTTACGGGTACTCCAGCGGGAGTGGGGCCGGTACTTGACGGGGATCGTTTTGCTTGTAAATTGGCTGATCAAGAATTGGGGAACTGCATCATAAAGCTCTCGAAATAAGAATATGGACTTTAATCATTTAAACGATAGTATAGGGTTGTAACAAACTTCTGTTTTGAAGTAGGTTACAACCCTATTTTTGCAGCGCAATGCAACTAAGGCGATAGCCTTCGCTAAAGGCTAGGTTCCTTTTCCTTTTTACTTGACTGATTCTCTTAATTCCGGGACTAGATTTGGTGGTTCTTTTCCCATAAGCGCTCTGACGAGATTTTCGGCTGCTAGCATCGCCATATCAAAACGCGTTTGGGCCGTGGCCGATCCAATGTGAGGGATAGTTACAACATTTTGCATCCCTAAGAGTGGATTATGGGGTTCAATGGGTTCCTTACTATATACGTCAAGTCCAGCTCCAGAAATTTTTCCCTCCGCAAGTGCTTTTATGAGGGCATTTTCATTAACTGTCTCTCCACGTGAAGCATTAATAAAAATTGCTGACCGTTTCATGAGGTTAAATTCTCTATCGCTCATTATATTTACCGTTTTAGGGGTAAGGGGGGTCATAAGGACAACAAAATCCGACTCCTGAAGTAACTGTTCCATGGAACAGTGCTCAACACCCATTCTATTTTCGACATCAACTTTTCGCGTACGGTTACAATAGAGGATACGCATTTTAAAGCCGAATTTTGCCCTTTCTGCTATGCATTCTCCAATTCTACCCATACCTATGATCCCGATTGTCCTATGATGAACATCAGTGCCAAACAGTTCTTCTCCAACGACCCCTCGCCACTGACCTGCCTTTACAAATCGATCTAGTTCGGGAATCCGGCGGGCTGTTGCTATCATCAAGCCTAATACCAAATCTGCCACAGTGTCGTCAAGGACAGTGGGAGTATTTGTTCCAATTATCCCTCTAGACTTCATGGCTCCCAAATCAAAGTTGTTATATCCAACAGAGATATTACTTACAACTCTTAATCTTGGAGCAGAATCCAGTAATTCTTGATTTATGTATTCTCTGTTTGTCAAAAGTCCATCCGAGTTCCCAATAACTTTTAGGAGTTCATTACGAGGAATAAGTCCTGACCCATTCCATGTGTCGTAGTCACAATATTGATCGATATAGTCTTCCACTTCCTTAGGAACTTTCTTAGCAATAAAAACTTTTGGCCTCATCTTATTCTCCCTTACTTATAGTTTATATTATTATAAAGTAGAAACATACTGGGATACAAGGAGTTGATTTCTAAAAACAAAAGAGCTGCCTTCAGACTGAAGTAGCTCCTTTGTTTAGGACTAGCGGGTTTTAACCATGGTTAGTGACGATTGTGTACGGGTTAAAATTTCTTTAAGCTCTGCTCTTTCTACCTCTCCAATAGGGAGAAGAGGGGGGCGGGGATCTCCTCCATAATAGCCGAGCATATCTAAGGCGGCTTTAAGGCCGGCAATCCCAAAGCGAGCAGTCACCGCTGCATTGCTCGCGATCTGGACAATGTTTCCGCCGCTATCCTTGATACCCATGATGTTGGGATGCTGAGCCAATTCAGCAACGAGTTTGGCGGATAAATTGATTCCTGTATTACCCGGGAGACATAGTTTAGGCCTCATAATTACGATCACCTGACCTTTATAAATTTGACCCAAAAGCGAGAAGATAACTCTCTACCATAAATAATTATAATGACCATACCTATCCCATATTATAGGGTAACTATAACACATGGAGTCAATCAAAAACTATGGAATTGACTTTAGCTTTTCATGTATTCTTCTGTTGAAGATAATACAGTATTCTAGGGGGATTGGGTAAAAAAACACGTTGAAAAAACGAGTGAGAGGGTTTATAGTGAATGATGTTTATTGGCTAGGGGAATTCCCCTAGGCCATCTGGAAATAGAAGGGACGTTGAAACCCATGATCGTCATGGCGAAAATTCTAAGCACCTTGATCCTTGTTATTTGGCTTCTGCGGAGGCGCGTTCAAATCGGGTATGCTATGTTAGCAGGCTCGATTATCTTATTCTTAATTGCTTCGCCCACCTGGGAAAAAGCATCTGCTTCACTTCAAGCTACCTTACTGGAAATAAGAACCTGGGAAGTCATGCTAGCGATGTTTTTCGTCATGTGCCTTGAGCACCTTCTACGCACGAGTGGAACCATAGAAGGTTTTATGAAGTCTATGAAAACAATGCTGCGCAGTGATCGCGTCCTACTCGCTCTCATGCCTGCTTTCTTGGGCTTACTTCCCTCGTTGGGTGGAGCAATTTTCTCGGCACCCATGGTAGAGCACGCTAGCAAAAGGTACCATCTTACTCCGGAAAACAAGGTTACTATTAACTATTGGTTTCGCCATATCTGGGAATATTCGAATCCTATTGTTCCTGCCTTAATCCTCGGTAGTCAAATATCATCTATTCCCTTAGGCACCTTAGTAACTCACATGGTAGGATATACATTCTTGGCACTGATCCTGGGTTGGATATTCCTTCTAACAGGGGTAAAATTCCGCCCTCAAAAGCAACTGGAAAATCAAACCAAGCTTGAAGTTTCTGCTTCGCTAGAAGCCACTCTTGTTGAATCCACTTTGACTAAAACTTCTTGGCACTCTGTGCGGTATATACTCCTGGCACTTGGCCCAATTATCGTAAACATCATCCTCGTGGTCACCTTTCATTTGAGTGCAGCGGTTTCCATGGGATTAGTCGTCCTCGCAATGATTGTAATCTTGCGCTTACGATGGAAACAAGTGATCCGTATGATGATTAATTCATTTGAGAAAAAACTCCTTTTGGGAATTCTCAGTATCATGTTCTTTCAAAATGTCCTAACGGCCTCAGGGTTGGTGCAGGAACTTGTTGCGCTTTTACAAGGCACAAATCTTCCCATCGCAATCATGCTTGGACTCAGTGCTCTGATGGTCGGAATCCTCACTGGGTCCCCCCAAGCCGTTGTTGCGATCACTTTCCCGATTATTGCAGCTCTTGCACCAGGTAGTATTAATACAGCTACCACCGCGTACATCATGGGTATCGCCGGAGCGATGCTCTCGCCGGCGCATCTTTGCCTAATTGTAACGGGGGAATACTTCAAAGGAGACATCTTTAAGTCGCTACGCCCTGTACTGCTTCTCGAAGGCATCATCCTTATGATTGTTATGGTAACTTACTTTGTATAAAAGGGCATACTGATAGAAGAATGACAAAGGAAGCTGCGCTAATCATTAGATGATGCATCTCAAGCTCTTTTGGAACTTGACAATACTACGTTAATTCCATTCATGCTCATCGAAACGGATTATAAGAGAAATAGGAAATAGGTCTGAAATAAAGAGACAATGGTGCCATCTAGCATCATTTCCTTAGGATATCCTGTCGAAACTATACAAGCTACGGACCGATACGATGAAACCTGTATTCATCGAGAAATTTGGTGAAACTGCCATCCGAATGTGATTTAGGGTGTTCAAAAGCCCTCTTGGGCCGTAATAATTCACGGTACAGAGGGCTTTATCTTTATATTGCTATACTTTTGGGGCGAGCATTTGAAAAAAACGCTTAACACTAATACCGGTTACCACGTGGTAACCGGTATTAGTACATATTCAATCTCTAATATCTGCGTGCCCCGAGGTAACGGGAGGCGTAAAAGCTATCACTAAGGCTTGATACTTTTACATTACTATTAGGGTTACTGGCATGAACAAAACGTCCTCCTCCGGTATAAATGCCCACATGTGATGCACCCTTAGCATAGGTTGTAAAGAATACTAAATCACCGGGCACAAGACCATCTCTGCCCACTGCAGTTCCTGAAGCGAATTGGCTGAACGATGTACGAGGGAGGGATATCCCAGCACCTGCCAAGACATACTTGGTAAAACCTGAACAGTCAAAGCCACTGCGTGTTGTTCCGCCAAAAACATAGGGCGTCCCTTGCAAACTAAGGGCGAAATCTACGATGCTTGAAGAACCACCGCTTCCACGAGAAGCTGCGTAAGCGACAGTGACAGGCCGACTATTGGGGCCTTTAGCGATTACTTGATTGACAGGAGCTTGAATGACTTTTTCATCGACTACCTGCTTAGTAACGTCAATCCCATTCTTTTGCACATAAGAATATGTAACTAATTTTGAGCCATTACTACCTTGAGTAATGACTTTTGTTTTGCCGTATCCTAAACTGTTATCAGATTTTGTTACGACATCATAGGGGATTGTCTCTGGACCCGAATAGGTTCCCTGACTCACGACAGTAAGATAGGGTGTTGAATCCACAAGCTTAATAATTTGGCCGGGTTGCAACTTTGTATCTTTAGTTGCTCCTGGATTACCGGCTAATACTTCATCTGTCAACATATTATTTTTGCGCGCAATAAGCCACCAAGAATCGTTGGCTAGGACAGTATAATCCTTTGTCCTTATTTTACCATCAACTAACTTCTTAAAAGCTTGATCAACTTGGATCATTTGATCTGGTTGGACCTCTGTCTCTTCGACATGAACCTCTTCGGCAAAACTAACCGAAGTGACCTTATTTTCCTCACTGGGTTTAACATAATAGGATTCATAGTCTTTAAGAACTTTATCGGAATCTTCTTTGCTGGGTAAAACTGCAATTACAGAACCATCTGCTTCTAACTTATAACCATCAAGATAAAATCCCAATTTATCTTCCAATGTCTGTTCGCTTAAAGCAGAGTCATCATAGGCTGTTCGATTTACCCTAACCTTTTCATAGGTAATTTGGTCATGGGTTTTGGCAATCAGCCCGAAGGGCTTGCCATGTTCTTCTAGAATCGTTTCAACCAGATTATTACCCGTATTAACATCACGAACTAAGCCAATCTCTTGACCGTTAATCATTACGACAGCCGCAGAAGTCGTTGTCGAAAGATAATTGGTCAGTCCTCCAGTTAGGATAATTGTAATTGCTAGACCACCGATGACTTTCGGTGATTTCCATGATATTTTTTGGAGAGTGTTACGGAAAGATTGTTTGAAATCGAGTTGCATTGTTTTTCACCTTTCATAGCTTACGAGGTTAGTTGACGGATTCGGGCAAGAAGGTGTAAGCCCGACGCGTATAATGCGCGTTTCACCCCATAAAAATATCCCCCGCTCTAGATGAATCTAGATTCAGCCTTATTTTTCCTTTTTACGGCACATCATAAATTATTCGACGAAATATGCAAATGTCCTTTAAATAATTTTATGTAAAACTTGGTAAAATAGTTCATCTTACACTAAAAAAACCCCCACTTCTTGTAAGTGGGAGTTTCATTTGATGGGGTGAATGAGTTCACTGGGCGCCATTGACATTGATAAAAGGAACAGCGCCACCAGTAACATTTGGAAGTTTACCATCCCATTTTTCAATGGCTTTAATTTGAGCTTCAATTTCTCTTAGCTTAACAAGTTCCGGGGTGACTTCTTGTTTTTGGAGACGTAACGATTCAGCTTCAGCTTTAGCTTGCTCGATTTTCTGTTTAGCCTCAATTTCGATTCTCTGAAGATCAAGATTGGCTTTTAAAGCTCGCTGCTCAGCAATTTGTTTTTGCTCGATTGCGTTATTGAACTCCTCACTGAATTTGAATTCTGTAATGTTAATTTCATCAAGAATCATATAATAAGTGGATAATTTTGACGACAGTGTCTCTTTGATCTTGGAACTAACTTCTGAACGTTTTGAGATCAGCTCCTCAGCAGTGTATTGGGCAGTAACCGCTTTTACTGCTTCGCCGATGGCGGGATCTACAATTCGATCTCCATAGGATAAACCTACACTTTGATACAGCTTATTCGCTGCACTGGGCTCAAGGTGAAAGTTAACTGCGACAGTTGTGGTAACGATTTGTAGGTCTTTTGAAGCGGCCGTTTGATCGGATTGAGATTTTTGGACTCGTACATCAACATGGATCACGTCTTGAATGAAGGGGATCTTAAAATGAATCCCTTCAGTTAAAACGATCGGGCTCACTGCCCCTAATTGAAGAACGATGCCTCTTTGACCTGCATTCACGATGACAAAGGCATTTAGCCCCAAGAAAATAAGGACTAGAAGCACTAGGCCAGATGTGATAAGGCTTTTACTCATTTTAGGTTTTGGAATCATATTGACAACCTTTGAAGAATCCAGTTGGGTGCCCTCCTCTCATTTATATCGAGTAGATTATTTTCTGCTTTTCCCTGACCTTAGGTAAGATTCCCGTTTATCAAGAACGCGATATTTATTAGTACTCTTTTTTGCAATAAGTATGACGAATTTATTTGAAAGAGGAGGACATTCGATGCCGTCTAAGGTCAGCACGAGGTATAGATATAAAGCAACTAGATGTAGTAATATAGTAAATAATTGAAAAGTAGAAAATGGAGGA
The DNA here is from genome assembly GCF_000802135.1 of Desulfosporosinus sp. BICA1-9. Lineage (NCBI taxonomy): Bacteria > Bacillati > Bacillota > Clostridia > Eubacteriales > Desulfitobacteriaceae > Desulfosporosinus > Desulfosporosinus sp. BICA1-9. The sequence continues at coordinate 19,946 of NZ_JUEE01000188.1, read as the reverse complement.
ATTAGCTAAGGAAGTTACTAGCACAACATCTTTTCCACTCATCTGGAGATCCTGAGCAATTTTCCAGAAATGATTTCCCTGAACTGGCTCCAATAGAACCTCCATATTGCCCCCACAAACAGCGATTCCAGCAGTAATAGTCTCCTGATTAATTTCTAGGCGATGTATTTCAGTGCTTGCTTCACTTTCAGCAGTCGACAACGCCAGTGCCTGTTTTGTGATCAGTTTTTCTGCAGTTCCTCCTCCAATAGTTCCTATTGTTTGGCCAGTCTCCATGACCAACATTTGGGTACCCAGATCACGTGGTGTCGAACCCTCAGTGCGGATAATCGTCGCAAGTACAGCCTTTACTTGAGTATTTTGAGCATTTATAATAGCCTGTATTATTGTTTCATCCAAAAAAGCACCTCTCAATCTCAAGTTCCTTGGCTAAGATGAGTATTACTTTAATAAAACCATCCATTTCCAAAATTGTCAATGCCATTACTATGAATCAATCCTAAACAGGGTGGAGACCAGATAATTGTTCAAAGAAATAGCGAAAAGGAAAGGTAGGAAGAAAATGGGAGAATTAGAAAAACATGCACGATTATTTAACCTAATTGCTCCTGTCTACAATGTCTTTTTTGGAGGTCAAGTTAGGAATTATCGCGCTATTCTGGACAAATATGAAGAGTTGCTGAATATTCCAGTTGGAGGCAGAGTTTTGGATATAGGGTGTGGTACAGGAGCCTTTATATATTGTTTAGCGGAGCGAGGGTATCGGGCCGTGGGAGTAGATTTTTCCTCATCGATGCTCCGAGCAGCTAAAAAGTCCACTCCGGGGAGGTCGATTGAGTTAGTACAGGGGGATGTTACTAAGGGATTGGATTTTCCTGCTAAAAGTTTTGACTTGGTGCTCTCATCCTATGTTTTGCATGGGTTGAATTCTGAGTTGCGTCAAAGTATCTATGCTGAGGCCAGCAGACTTTCCCATGGTCGGGTCCTTTTCTATGATTATAACCAAAAGCGTCGATTTCTTACGGATCTTATCGAATGGGCAGAAGGTGGAGATTACTTCGGATTTGTACGCCATGGGGAAAAGGAAATGAGAACACATTTCCAAGCTGTGAATAGAATAGATGTTGGCCCCCAGACGGCGCTTTATCTATGCTCAAGTAAACTCTCGCTCGAGTTATAAAGCTGAAACAAGGGGACAGGTTCCTTGTTTCGTTGTATATGAGGAAAAAGTGGGAGGAGACAGAGGGAGAAACAGAGGAGAAAACAGTGTGCCTGTCCCCCTGTTTCACCCCCGTTGGGGGAAATGTCTTGAGAAGGATATTCCGAATGGAAAGTAGAAGTAATATATAAATAACGTTTAAACAATGTTTCCGAGAGAAGGTGAAGCGTTTGATCAACGCGCAAATGCAGAGCGCGAGAGATTTCCTTAGTCTTTTATCTACTGCCTCAGGGGTTTCGGGTTATGAAGCTTCTATCGCTTCTTTGGTCATGGAGCGATTTACTCCATTAGCTGATGAGGTACGGTGTGATACGTTTGGCAATGTTTATGCTTTGAAAAAAGGCAATAGTAAGCGTTCGAAAATTATGCTAGCTGCTCATATGGATGAAATCGGCCTTATCGTCAAGAAGATCGATCCCCGAGGTTTTCTGAGTTTTACTTCTATTGGTGGGGTAGACCAGCGAACCCTCTTGTCCCAAGAGGTACTTGTTCATGGACGAGAGACCATCCCCGGCATCATTGGCTCTTTGCCTCCACACCTATTACAGAATGAGGACTTGAATCAAGCGGTTAAGATGGAGGAAATGGCGATTGACGTTGGACTTTCCCCCGCTAAACTTAATGAGATTATCCAAGTCGGAGATATAATCACCCTAAAGCGAGAACTATATCCTTTGCTTAAGCATGTGATGGCGGGAAAATCCTTGGATGATCGTGCTGGGGTTGTGGTGATGATGGTTTGCCTAGAAGAACTCTCCCGCCTCCAGCATTTTCACGATGTGATTGCGGTGGCTACGACCCAGGAAGAAGTAGGACTCCGGGGAGCTCTTACCAGTGCTTATACGCTCAATCCGGATTTAGCAGTGGCCATTGATGTTACCCACGCCAGCACACCGGATACTAAGGGTCAAGTTACCATTGATTTAGGCAAAGGGCCGGCAGTGGCGCTTGGCCCCAATATTCATCCTGCCATTTACCGTCATTTCTCAGAATCCGCTCAAGAGCACCGTTTGCCGATTCAGATTGAACCGATCCCAGGACATTCTGGAACGGATGCTTGGGCTATTCAAGTAACCCAAGCAGGGATCCCTACCGGACTGATCTCTATTCCTTTGCGCTATATGCATACCTCTGTAGAAACTCTAGATATGCAAGACGTCCTTAATTCTGGAAAGCTACTGGCTCAGTTTATTGCCTCCTTACCAGACAATTTGGAGGGATTTTTATGTTATTAAAGAGTCTGAGCGAATTAAACGGCACCTCAGGGGCTGAAGGCCTGGTCCGTAATTTCTTGCGCCAACAGATTGAACCCTTTGTTGAGACGATCAACGTCGATAAAATCGGGAATTTGATCGCGACTAAAAACGGGCATCTTCCTGGTCCGAAAGTTATGCTTGCCGCTCATATGGACGAAGTAGCCTTGATGATCATCGAGATAACTAGTGACGGTTTTCTCAAATTCCGGCCGGTTGGTGGAATTGATGCTCGAATTCTGGTGTCTAAACCAGTACAAATTAATGAATCCCTCGTCGGGGTAATCGGAGCTAAAGCCATTCATTTACAAAAACGGTCTGAACGTCAAAAGGCTTTGTCCTTTGACCAACTCTATATTGATATCGGGGCTAAATCCAAAGAAGACGCTGCCAAGAAAGTTAAACTGGGCGATTATGCTTATTTTATGACGAAATGCGAGCCTTTCGGAGAAGGTCTATACAAAGGAAAGGCTTTTGATGATCGGATAGGGTGTGCCATCTTGGTTGAGTTGCTTAAGCAAGACTATAATTTCCCTCTAGTTGCTGCATTTACTGTGCAAGAGGAGGTAGGCCTTCGGGGTGCCAAGGTCGCAGCCTATCACGTCGCCCCAGATTTTGCGATAGTCATTGAGGGAACGGTAGCGGCTGATGTGTTTGATTGCGAAGAAGAGGGCTGGGTTACGGAGTTAGGCCAAGGCCCTGCTTGCTCGCTCATGGATAGAGCAACTTTTTTCAACCCCGAACTTATCCAGTGGGTGACGGACATAGCTCGTCATAAAGGAATTCCACTGCAGTTTCGGCGTGGAGGCAGTGGTGGAAACGACGCTGGTACTATTCATGTTAGTAAAGCTGGAATCCCGACAATTGCTTTAAGTGTACCCTGTCGTTATATTCATTCCTTTGCCTCGGTTATCTCAGAAAAGGATTATACAGCTTGTCTTAACCTAGTTCATGAATTATTAAAAGAACTTCCGCGTAAGCTTGAGATTAGCTCGATGGATAAGGAGGCTAAAGTGTGATGGATTTGGATTTTACAATACTTGAACAATTAACCCAAATATTTGGTCCTTCCGGTTCCGAAGAGCGAGTGGCGGAATTCATAGCGAATCAACTGCGCCCTTACTGTGACGAACTTAAGACGGACACCTTAGGAAATCTCATGGTCGTACGTCATGGAACTGGTAAGAAAATCATGGTTGCTGCTCATATGGATGAAATCGGCTTGATGATCACCCATCTTGATAAAGAAGGGTTCTTGCGTTTTACCCCCCTCGGTGGAGTGCGTATCCCCAACCTTGTTGGACAGAGAGTCAAGTTTAGCAAGGGCAGGATCGGAACCATCGGAGTTGAAAAATTAGATAAACCAAGCGATCTCAAGCTTGATAAGCTCTATATCGATATTGGTGTGTCTTCACGGGAAGAGGCTGAACAGATTGTCCACATAGGGGAAACGGCAGTTTTTATTGGGGATTTCGTAGAATCGGAATCGAAGATAATCTCGAAGGCCCTCGATGACCGAATTGGGTGTTTTGTAGCAATAGAAGCACTCAAACGAACCAAATCCACAAATGAGTTAGCGTTTGTCTTTACGGTGCAAGAAGAAATTGGGATTCGCGGTGCCCGAACGGCCTCCTATTCTCTCGAACCGGACTTGGCGATTGCTGTGGATGTCACGGCTACCGGAGATACCCCCAAAGCGCACCCAATGTCAGTAAAACTAGGAAGTGGAGTAGGGATTAAGGTGCTTGATCACTCTATGATTACCTCTCCTCGGATTAAGCGTTGGATGGCTGCTATAGCCACGGAAAGGAAGATTCCCTTCCAGTGGGAGGTTTTAGAGTATGGTGGAACGGATTCGGGTGCCATTCATTTGTCTAGGGGAGGGGTGCCCTCAGGAGTTCTTTCCATCCCCACTCGATATGTCCACAGCCCAGCTGAAATGCTTGACAAACGGGATGTTGAAGCAGCAGTGGATTTACTTGTAGCCCTCTTAGAACGGGCAACAGAATTATAGAAGAGACCACAAAGAAAGCGCTTTAAAGAACGGCTCTCGTCTTGTAAACAAGAGGGGGAAACAAGGAACCTGTCCCCTTGTTTTCCTCTTATTTAATCAATCATAAGATTACGGCTTCAATGGTTGAGCCAGAGGTTTTTTTGTTCAAGGCACTTGACAGAGTACCGGATTTACGTATAATAAAGGTATAAACACTCATTAATAAAGATTCAGATTTCTAAAAACTTATTGGTCGCGTGCTAGGTAAAGTTTCGATTCATCGAAGGTTTATGCATCGCAATTAGTTAAGTTCCGATGCTGAATTTCGAAGAATTGGAGCCACCTAAGAGGGTGGTTTTTGTTGTTAGAAAGAAAGTTTTCCCGCAAAGTTCCTCTCATTAGTAGAAGCAAGTCAGTTGGTAATAGTGGTTTAGTCAGTTGAGAAAGATTCATTTTTGCATGAACAGTCAGTCGTTTAGGTAGTTAGTTTAGTGGATAGTTAGTTTAGTGGATAGTTTAGTTTAGTGGATAGTTTGGTTTAGTGGATAGTTAGTTTAATGGTTAGTAGTTTAGTGGTCAGTGGTTAGTCATTAGCCCGTTTGTTGTTTATATTGAATTCGGTTAGCCTAATTAAGTTAGCCTTTGTTTCTCCAAAAAATTCCGGCCTGCGTTCCAAAAATCGAATTTTCCTTAATGACTGTTTTCAGATTGATCCCAGTTGGACCTAAAGTATTGAAGAAATAGTGGAGGATTTGTCCAGATTAGTTTAGTTACCTTTGAACTTTGTTTTTGACTGGTTTACGTTTAGTTAGGTTAAAGTCTTGATTCCCTTACTGGGTGGTAACAGAGCTGCGTTTTATCTGGTTTTGATTTCTAGTTGTAAGGTGCATTAGCTACAAACCTATATTCTCCGGTTAATAACGTTTGGTAATGTTTGGTTAAAGATTAATCTAGAGCCGTGTATCCATTAATTCTGGAGGAACTTTGCGGGATTCAATATTAGATGTTAAGGCTACTCAATGAGTGGCCTTTTTTCTTTTTTCATTTAATATAGCTCTAAATTGTTGCATAGCCCTTAGGGTGAACAACCTGCATCTTTGGCGACGGGTTCTCGATGTTCCAGGCGATTCCCGAAATTCCCTTGTATATGATAGTATAAAAACAGATACTGGCAGGGTTTAGTGAAAAAACGCAGAATTATGTCTTGTAGACTCGCTTTATTACAGTTAAATTACTTATTAAAGCATGTAAATGGACAGAATCGAAAAATCAAGAACAGAAAACACTACTAAAGCCATTGAGCTTAGGTAACCAAGCGAATAGGAAAAGAGGGAGTCTTAACAATGTACAGTTTTAAGAACGACTACAGTGAGGGTGCACATCCTAGAATATTGAACTCCTTGATGGAATCAAACTTTGAGCAGGTTGAAGGCTATGGAGAGGATGGCTATACACAACAAGCGGTTGAACTTTTAAAGCAAAGAATAGGGAGAAATGATATCGATATTCATCTACTCTCAGGTGGTACCCAAACGAATCTTACCGCTATTTCAGCTTTTTTGAGGCCTCATGAAGCAGTAATTTCAGCCAACACTGGTCATATATTGGTGCATGAGACAGGAGCGATAGAGGCCACAGGACATAAAGTTATATCCATAGAAGTAACTAATGGGAAATTAAACGATTCGCACATAAAGGCTGCTCTTGATTCACATACGGATGAGCATATGGTGAAGCCTAAGTTAGTTTATATTTCAAATCCGACAGAAATCGGCTCAATTTATAATAAGGCTGAACTGGAACAGATAAGTCGGTTCTGCAAGGAAAATAATCTCTATTTGTTCATGGATGGTGCTAGGCTGGGTTCGGCTTTGTGTTCAGAAGAGAGTAACCTAGATCTTTCTGATCTGGCAACACTTGTGGATGCTTTCTATATTGGAGGAACCAAGAATGGAGCACTGATGGGTGAAGCACTGGTAATTTGCCGAGATTCGCTTAAGGAAGATTTCCGATTTTATATGAAGCAAAAAGGAGCACTTCTCGCAAAAGGGAGACTGCTAGGCATACAGTTTCTTGAGCTTTTCAGAGATAACCTATATTTCGATCTGGCCAAGCATGCTAATAAGATGGCGGCTTTGCTCAGGGCTGAAATCGGCAAAGCAGGCTTTAAATTCTTGGTATACTCGCCATCAAATCAATTATTTCCAATCTTCCCCGATAGCTTGATCACTGAGCTTCATAAGAATTATTCATTCTATGTCTGGTCAAAGGTTGATGCTGATCACTCTGCAGTTCGCCTTGTCACCTCCTGGTCAACGAAAGAGGATCAAGTATTAGCCTTTATTGAGGATATGAAAAATGCACTTAAGCAACGTCATAAATGGTTGCATTAGCAGGCGAAGAAAGGCAAAGGAACTCTCGGAAGATCCATGGGATATAGTTGACACTCTTAGCACATTATTCTGCTCTTTCAGGGCACACTGAGTGCGATGGAGGGTCTATCTATATGGACAATTCTTGGGTTTCTCTCTTACCATTTCTCGTTGTTATTCCTATTGCGATCTTATCTAGGCAAGTTCTGCCGGGTTTATTTGCGGGTTTGCTTCTAGGCTGTTACCTTAAACAACCCGATCTCTTTGGAGGAATTCAAACTCTGATCTCCTATATCGCTGACAACCTGGTTAAACCCAATAATATTCGCATGATCATTTTCCTCTATGTTTTTGCAGGGCTGATCAGTTTAACTCAGATGACCGGGGGAATTAAAGGTTTTGTCGACCTTGTAGGGCGTAAAGTAAAAACCAAACGAGCAGCAATGCTGCTCATTTGGCTTTCAACGTTAGGAACCTTTAATAATCCTAACTTTCGGATTGTGACGATTGCCCCCATTATGAAGATCTTAAAAAAGAGACTGCCTATGTCTTCTCAGAAGATTGGCTTTGCCATTGATGTTACTTCAAATCCTGTCGTTGTGCTTGTGCCTATAGCGACAGCCTTTGTAGGTTATATGGTGTCCTTGACTGGGACAGCCCTACAAAAGGTTGGAATCAATGATAGTTCCTACAGTATTTATCTTAAGAGTATTCCATTTAACTTTTTTTCGCTAATCATTATAGCGATAGGGATTTACTATAGTTTTTTCAAAGACTTTGCTAATGATACAGAGGATCCTGATGGGAGAAACCTTAATGATCAGAAGGAAGAAGAATTGAAAAAGTGTCTGCAGGCCTATGAAAAGGATACCCCCAGTAAGCCTTGTAACCTCTTATTGCCCCTTAGTGTTGTACTGTTGATGACTCTCTTTTTAAGTTGGTGGGATGAGCATAGCCAAGCGAGTGGCTTTATTGACGCCTTTGTCAAAGCGGATCCCCTCAATGTTATGCTCGAGGCATTGTTTATCACATTGATGTTAGCTATATTTTTTTATCTCGTTCAACGCTTTAGCATTGCCAAATTAGTGACTCACTTTGTCAAAGGTGGCAACGAATTAGTCTCTGTCATCCTCATGTTGACCTTAGTCTGGGCTTTATCCGCAGTCTCTGAGGATCTAGGGTTTTCCAATTATATTGCAGCACATTTGATTGGCTGGATCCCGGCTGCCTTTATTGCTCCTGTCGTTTTTTTGTTAGGATGCGTGCTTTCATACTTTATCGGTTCCTCATGGGGAACTTGGGGTTTGTTAATGCCCCTCGCGGTAACGCTTGCTCATCAGACTGGGTCCGATATTACTCTGGTTATAGGGGCTGTATTTGCCAGCGGTACGTTTGGGGCTTTTGCCTCACCCTTAAGCGATAATACGGTGACCTTGTGTACGATTCTGGATGTTCCCTTGATGGAATATGCCCATTTCAAGTTGAGGCCGTCGTTCATTGCTGCGGGGATTAGTACGATTTTATTTGGGATAGCCTCCCTGTTTTTAGGATAGAAAATTCTGCATCATTCTAAAATAATCGCTGCAACTGGGCAGCTTTTTGCAGCTTCTTTAGTTGATGCTTCGGCGGCTTGAGGAACCGGATTTATGTAAGCTTCGGCAATTTCATAGCTATTCATCCTGAAAACTTGAGGACAAATCGCTTCACAGGCACCACACCCGATACAATCTGAAGTTACGGTTGCAAACATCGGTTTTGTGCTCCTTTCTTACTACAATAATCGATGAACTAAAGTTAGGATAACGTGAATACTGCTTCGTAGTCAATGCTAAAAATAGACAACATTACTGGGCATGTGAATATATGTTTTTGATAGGATATGTTAGAATTAGAAAGTAGGAGATTTCAAGAAATTGGTACTGAAGAAGGTTATTATTAATGACGTTCGGAATGTATTCTGAAAAGGGCAACGGTTCATTATTGAGATATTATTTATAGAAAATCTGGAAGTTTAAGGAGAGCGTAAGGATGCAAAAGTACGAATATATATGTGTTTTGATTCTTGGACTTGGAGAAAGAACTACTAGAATCCTCAATGAGTATGGGCAAGAGGGCTGGGAGTTGACTAGTGTTGTATGGGCTTGGCATTATTTCAAACGGCCGATAAGGTTGACAGGAGTATAAGGGAACTTTAGTTGGGAGCGGACAAATCAATGATCGAGTGCAGTATTAACAATATGACCAAATATTATGGTGCTAATAAAATATTTCAGAACATATCCTTTGATTTAAAAACTGGAGAAAGAATCGGTTTGATTGGACAAAATGGTGGTGGTAAAACGACCATTTTAAAAATGATCACGGGGGTTGAGGATTACCAAGAGGGTACTATAGCCATTCGGAAAGACGCGAGAGTCGGCTATCTCAATCAAATGCCTGTTTTTGCGGCTAGTGCAACCACAATTCAAGTTATAGAACTTGCTTTTAAACCTGTTTTTAAGCTTAAGCAAGAGATGAAGGCTCTAGAAGAAAGGCTCGAGCAACTTCAAGGAGATGCTTTAGAAAAAGTGATTCAAAGCTATGGGCTTTTAACGGAGCAATTTGAAACCCTTGGTGGGTATGACATAGAAACGAGAATTAGTAAAGTAACAGAAGGTCTTCAAATTACAGACCTTTTAAAAGCAATGCCCTTCGAGCAATTGAGTGGCGGAGAAAAAACAAGGGTTATGTTAGCTAAAATCCTTTTGGAAGAGCCAGATATTTTATTACTGGATGAACCCTCCAATCATTTGGATTTAGAAGCGATTGAATGGTTAGAAGGTTTTTTAAAGGAGTACAAGGGATCTGTGCTTGTGGTATCTCATGATCGGTATTTTCTAGACAGCGTTGTCCATAAGGTTGTGGAGCTGGAATTTAACCGGGCTGTACCTTACCTTGGCAATTACAGCTATTATGTTGTAGAAAAGGAACGTCGCTTCTTAATCGATTATAAGATGTATCAAAATCAACAAAAGAAGATCGAAAATATGGAGCGACAAATTGAGAGATACCGGATTTGGGGTGTCATGAGAGACAGCGATAAAATGTTCAGGCGTGCTAAAGAATTAGAAAAACGACTAGAAAAGATAGAAACATTGGATCGACCTATTTTTGAAAAGAGAAAGGTTCGACTCGATGCTCAGGCAAGCGGTCGAACAGGGAAAAAGGTCCTTGAAACAGAAGGACTTGCCAAACAATTCGGGGATAAAAGTTTGCTGCATGACGTTAAACTTACTGTTTTTTATCAAAACAGTGTCTGTATAGTAGGGAGTAATGGCAGTGGCAAAACAACCTTGTTGAAAATGATTCTTAATGAATTAGAACCAGATGCTGGTTCGATAAAACTAGGCTCACGAGTGAAAATCGGGTATCTACCTCAGAACGTGGTCTATGAAGATGAAGAGCTGACAGTTCTAGAGTATTTTACACAGTTACATGAGTTGACCTTAGGAGAAGCAAGATCTCAATTAGCAAAAGCTTTATTTATGAAGGAAGACGTTAATAAGAAGATAAAATCATTATCGGGTGGAGAAAAAAGCAGGTTGAAGCTTTGCTCGTTGACATTTGAAAAGGTGAATTTTATGATTTTGGATGAGCCAACCAATCATTTGGACATTGATTCTAGGGAAGTCTTAGAAGAAACCCTAATTCAATTTGATGGGACGATACTTTTTGTTTCTCATGATCGTTATTTTATTAATAAAGTGGCGGATAAGATGATGGCGATTCAGAATAAAGGGATCAAAGTCTATCACGGTGATTACAGCTATTATCTAGAAGAACATAAAAAAGAAATGGGAGAAATTAAGGTAGCAGCCTCAAGTTTGGCAACTAAGGAGATTAAGAAAAGGGTGGCATCCCAGCAACCTAAGAGGATTAATCTTAAAAAACTAGAGCTCCTTGAAGAAGAGATTGAACAATATGAAGGTAAGATTAAAATGATTGACAGGAAAATGATGGAGTTTGGTCTGGATGCCAATCGTTTAAACGAGCTATTTCAAGAAAAGGAAGCTCAGGAGAAAAAGCTGGAAAAGTGTTTTGAGCAATGGGAAGCATATCAAGAATAGCTACAATCCTGCTCGGAGAACCACAATAGATATATTTTTGAGCCTAGATTTTGGTATAATGAAAGATGCTTGTAAATGGGCTACTCTGTTTATTCCGATAGTAGTGGTTCTCCTAGAGAACGACTTTTCACGTTCCTACTAGTGATCGCGACCTACGTCATCTTAGGATTAATTTTTGGCTTGATAGAAAAAAGTAAACCAGGGCTGTCGTGGGTTAGTCTCAGTGCACCGGCAGTTATTATCTTAGTGCTATATTCCTTTAAGGAGCTAACTCTAATTGAGCTTACTATTTTATTTGCGTGTCTAACGGTAGGATCTTCTTGGTTAGGGTCCTTCTTGAGCGAACGATTAAGACCTAAAAAATTTAATTAAAAGCAAATTTAGGTTTGGTTTGTGTAGTGGAGAGTGGGAATTGTCCCCGGGCTAGTTTCCTTGGGCTAAGGGCATAAAATAATGAAGTTATAAGTCACCAAGGCTAGAGGGGTAGAAACTTTCTAGCCTTGGTGACTTATAACTGGATAATCATATGTTGATCATAAGTTCCATATCGACAAATAGGTAGGGTATTTAAATATTCTATTGGTGAGGATAAGTGGGCATCGCTGCATTAGAAGGGGCGGTCTTTTGTTAACTCCTTTAAAAAAAAAATTAACTTAAATCAAAGGAGAAACCCTTATGAAATAGAATATAATCACAGAGGAAGAAAATATTGTAAAGAGGCTGGAACTATGGATAGTGAGCGGTTTTTAAGTATTGAAGAACTATATCTTTTTAACAGCGGGGAGCTGTATAAGAGTTATACGAAGTTTGGTGCTCATAGCATTGCAGACGGCGATTTGCTAGGAACGTTCTTTGCAGTTTGGGTTCCAGATGCCGAGGCTGTGTCTGTCGTAGGGGATTTTAATCACTGGTCTGCTAAGCAAAATCCAATGACTAAAGTCGGTAATACGGGTGTGTGGACACTCTTCATTGCGGAGATTCTTCTGGGACAATTATATAAATACTCAATTCAGGTAAAGGGTGGAGAAGTACTCTTGAAGTCTGATCCCTTCGCCTTCTACTCTGAGCTACGGCCTTTAACAGCTTCTAAGGTCTATTCTCTAGAAGGCTATAATTGGCTAGATCAGGAATGGATTTCTCAAAGAGAAACAAGTTATCGGCAAGAGAAGCCGATCTTAATTTACGAGGTCCATTTGGGTTCCTGGCGTAGGAAAGAGGATGGGGGCTTTTACAACTGGCAGGACTTCGCTGAGGAATTGTTAAATTATGTTTTGGATATGGGTTACACCCATATCGAGCTGATGCCGATTATGGAGCACCCTTATGATGGTTCTTGGGGATATCAAGTGACAGGGTATTATTCCTGCACCAGCCGATATGGAACACCTCAGGAGTTTATGTATTTTGTTGATCGTTGTCATCAAGCAGGCATCGGAGTGATTTTGGATTGGGTACCAGGGCATTTTGTTAAAGATGCCCATGGCTTGGGACGATTCAATGGGACGCCAGTCTTTGAAAAGGACGAACATGGACAATGGGGAACCTATAATTTTAATTTTGCTAAAACAGAAGTATGGAGTTTTCTGATTTCCAATGCCCTTTTCTGGCTGGAAGCCTATCATCTTGACGGACTCCGAGTGGATGGAGTCAGTAGCATGCTCTATCTAGATTATGAACAAGGAAAGCCTTGGGAACGCAATATCTATGGAGGACGGGAAAACTTGCAGGCCATGGCTTTTATGCAACGACTCAATGAGGTTGTGTTTCGAGCCTATCCAGGAGTCCTCATGATTGCGGAAGAAGCGACCGATTGGCCACTCGTTACTTCCCCTACCTATCTCAAAGGACTGGGTTATAACTATAAGTGGAATATGGGTTGGATGAATGACACATTACGCTATATGCAACTTGAGTTTTCACGTCGGAAAGACCATCATAGTCTATTAACCTTCTCCTTGACCTATGCTTTTTCGGAAAATTTTGTCTTGCCACTTTCACATGATGAAGTTGTTCACGGTAAGCTGTCACTGTTAGATAAAATGCCCGGTGATTATTGGCAGAAATTTGCAGGATTAAGGGCACTATTGGGGTACTTTATGGGTCATCCAGGCAAGAAGTTGATGTTTATGGGAGGAGAGTTTGCTCAGTTCATAGAGTGGCGTTATGACGCAGAACTCGATTGGCTCCTTTTGGATTATGAGATGCATAAACACTATCAAGACTATGTGAGGAACCTCAATAAACTCTATCAACGAGAAAGGGCATTGTGGGAAAACGACCATGATTGGTCGGGGTTTGAATGGATGGACGCCGATAACCAGGAGCAAAGTATTCTCGTTTTCTGCCGTCGGGCAAAGAATCCTGATGATTTTCTGATTGTGCTGATTAATCTACAGCCTAGTTGTTATGAGAACTTTCGAATAGGGGTTCCTAAACAGGGAGTTTATCAGGAGATTTTTAATTCTGACCAGGAGATCTATGGCGGTTCAAACCAGCTAAATTCTTCAGCGCTCGTTGCCGAGAAGGTTGCTTGGCGTGGACAAGCCTTTTCTTTAAGAATTACTGTCCCGCCCTTAGCAATCGTCATATTTAGTCCAAGTAAAAATATAAATTAGACAGGGGCCGTGGCATTGTTCGCAGATAAAGAGAGTTTTAAACAAGCTTACCTCACCAAAATTAGGGAAACAGAAGGGATTACCCTGGATGAAGGTACGCTACGGACTAAATATAAAACCTTGGTCCTGCTGCTTAAAGAAGAAATGAGTTTTAACCGGGCTCCAATGAAGAGCTCAGTAACCCCAACAAAACAAGTCTATTATTTTTCCATGGAGTTTCTGATCGGTAAACTTCTCCATTATTATTTGGTTAATCTGGACATTGAGCAAATGGTACGGGAAGGCTTAGAGGATCTGATGATTAACTTGGATGATTTATTAATGCAAGAAGTGGATCCGGGTTTAGGAAACGGCGGTTTAGGTAGATTGGCGGCCTGTTTTTTAGACTCTATAGCTTTTTTGGGAATAGCAGGGCACGGTAACGGAATCCGCTATAAGTATGGCTTGTTTGAGCAAAAGATTCGAGAGGGTGCCCAGATTGAGGTTGCGGATAATTGGTTAAAAAATGGTTACCCCTGGGAAATACCTAGACCTGATAAGAGCGTGATTGTTAAATTTAAGGGCAATGTTAGAACGGAATGTGTTCAAGGGAAATTAATGTTTTATCATGAAAACTATGAGCCTGTCTTAGCGGTTCCCTATGATATTCCGGTCATGAGCTATGATAATCTAGCCAATATCAATAATCTGAGATTATGGAGCGCGGAACCGTTATGTCATGAGTTGGATTTTGCTTGTTTCAACCGCGGTGAGTTTGAACAGGCCGTTAGTCTAAAGTCAGAGGTCGAAGCCATTTCCTATATTCTTTATCCTGATGACAACAGTCGCTCAGGTAAGGAACTTAGACTAAAGCAGGAGTATTTTTTTGTAGCCGCTGGATTAGGGTCGATCATGCGAAGCTATAAAAAGCGCAATCAAACACTAGCTGATTTTTCACGGTGGGTGGCCGTTCATATCAATGACACTCATCCGGTGCTTTGTATTCCCGAATTAATGCGCATCCTGATTGATGAAGAAGGCCTAGGCTGGGACCAAGCTTGGAACATAACCGTCAACACCATGTCCTTTACCAATCATACCATTATGCCGGAAGCTATGGAAAAGTGGCCGATTGAGTTATTTAAAGGACTTTTGCCGAGAATTTACATGATAATTGAAGAGATCGATCGAGAATTTAAAGCGCGCTTGGCGAAGAGGTTCTTAGACGACTGGAGATTCATCCAGACTACGCAGATTATCAAAGATGGACAAGTTTACATGGCAAATTTAGCAGTAATCGGTAGCTCTTCAGTCAACGGAGTTGCGGCTTTGCATACAGAAATTTTAAAGCAGCAAGTCTTTAAAGACTATTACCGTATTTTTGGCTATAAGTTCAGTAATAAGACCAATGGTGTCAACCATCGAAGGTTTCTCTTGGCTTCTAACCCAGGCTTGTCTGAGCTAATTACGGAGGCAATAGGCCCAGATTGGAAAAAGAAAGCTGAGGAACTTAATCAATTACAGGTTTTTAAAGATGATGCTAGTTTCTTGGCAAAGCTCGCTAAGGTAAAGTATCTCAATAAATGCCAATTGGCTAAGAGAGTTATGGAGACACAAGGCTTGGAACTTGACCCATTATCAGTCTTCGATGTTCAGGTCAAGAGAATCCATGCCTATAAACGACAACTTCTCAACATTTTAAAAATTATGTACTTGTATAACCAAGCCATCAATGACCCGAATTCAGTGGTTAGTTCGCAGACCTTTATTTTTGGTGGCAAAGCAGCACCTGGTTATCATTATGCTAAGACTATTATTAAACTCATCAACACACTAGCTAACAAAATCAATCGGGATCCAAGTGTCAATCAAAAGCTCAAGGTTGCCTTCCTAGAGAATTTCAATGTATCCCTTGGCGAATTGATTTATCCGGCGGCTGACATTAGCGAGCAAATCTCCACGGCCAGTAAAGAAGCCTCTGGTACAGGAAATATGAAATTCATGATGAATGGTGCCATTACAATTGGTACCCTAGATGGTGCTAATCTAGAAATCAAAGAAGCCGTAGGAGAGGATAATATCTCTATCTTTGGACTTACGGTAGCTGAAGTCTTGAACTACTCTAGCGAAGGGGGCTATAAGTCCTGGGATCACTATTACTCCAACCCCGACCTAAAACTTTGTGTTGATCAACTGGTCAATGGATTTTTTGAAACGGCGGGTGATGAATTTAGAGTTATATTTGATTCGCTTTTGATTTACAATGACGAGTTTTTTGTGCTTCAGGATTTTAATGCTTATATAGAAACCTATCAAAAACTTCAGCAGTTCTATGCCAGAAAAGACAACTGGTATAGCACATCATTAATCAATATTGCTAAAGCAGGGGTTTTTTCCAGCGATCGAACCATCAAAGAATATGCGGACCAAATCTGGAAGGTTAATACTCGGACCTTATAGAAAAAGATCTAGAGAGTGGGTTTTCATAATTACTGTGGACAGGAGCAGAGGAGAGAAGGGGGAAAAGTATGCAAAAGCAGGAGTGTATAGCGATGCTTTTGGCAGGAGGACAGGGAAGTAGGCTAGGCGGTCTGACTCACAATATTGCGAAGCCTGCGGTTTCCTTTTGTGGTAAGTATCGAATTATCGACTTTAGTTTGAGTAATTGTGCCAATTCAAATATTAACACAGTCGGAGTCCTCACTCAGTATAAGCCGTATTTACTGAACTCCTATATCGGGTTGGGTTCTGCTTGGAATTTAGATAATCCCTTCGGTGGCGTGCATATTCTCCCACCCTATGTTGGAGATAATGAAGGGAGTTGGTATCAAGGAACCGCCAACGCGATTTACCAAAACCTTGATTTTATTAATTTCTACGATCCCAAATATGTCCTCATCATCTCTGGCGACCATATTTATAAGATGAATTATCTCTCAATGTTAAAGGATCACAAGGAGAACGGGTCAGACATTACTGTCTCTACGATCGAAGTTCCCTGGGAGGAAGTTTCTCGGTTTGGAATAGTGACTATTGATCAAGAGGGCAAAGTAATCAAGTTTATGGAAAAATTGCCAGATCCGGAGAGCAATTTAGCCTCGATGGGCATCTATATTTTTAACTGGTCAATCCTTAGACAGGCCTTAATAGATGATGCCCTGGATCCTCTATCTGAAAACGATTTTGGAAAAAATATCATACCCAAACAGATAGAATTAGGGAAGAAGGTATTTGCTTATAACTTCCAGGGGTATTGGAGAGATGTCGGTACGATAGAAAGTTACTATAATGCTAATATGGAGTCCTTAGACGGGGAAGACTCGATAGACCTATTTGATCCTGGGCAAAGGGTCTTTTCCAATGAAGATATTTTACCTCCTCAATATATTGGTCCGACAGCCAAAATCCAAAATAGCCTGATCAGTAATGGCTGCGTGGTACTGGGACAGGTGAGTCACTCAATTTTAGCGCCGGGGACTTATGTTGGAGAAGGGTCTATTGTTGAGGATTCAATCTTACTCCCCCATGCTAAGGTTCATCGTGAAACGACGATTAATAAAACAATTATTGGCGAAGGTGCGAAAATTATGAGTCACTGCTCATTAGGGAGGGAACCAGGCCCTATTCCGCAACAGTCTGGAATTACAGTCCTAGAGGACCATTATGTGCTAGAGAAAGGCTCTGTCATCCAAGCGGGCAGCAATCTAAATGCATGTTAAGATAAACTAAGGGGGAAAGAAGATGCATAATGCCATTGGTATCCTGTTTGGAAATAACAGTTCTGATATTTTGCAGGGGTTAGCGTTCCAACGATCAATAGCGGCGGTTCCCTTTGGAGGACGCTACCGTTTATTGGATTTTGCTCTCTCCAGCATGGTTAACTCTGGAATCAGGACGATTGGATTAGTGACCCCGCGCCATTATAGGTCGTTGCTTGATCACTTGGGGGCCGGAAAAGAATGGTTTCTGGATCGGAAATCTGGCGGATTATTTATCTTACCTGGAGCAATTCAAGGGTTATCAGGACAAAGTGGAAAGTTTAGATTAAAAGACTTACAGCTTAATATTGAGTATCTGCAGAAAGAATTCTGTGAAAACATCATTATCAGCGGATGTAATCACGTTTTTAATATCAATTATCAAGCAGCTTTAGAGATACATGAGAGTAAGCGGGCGGATATCACTCTAATCTATAAAGAAAGCACAGATTCTGTGGCGATGGCGGGAAAAGAACACCTGATTATCGGAGATAACCAAGAAGTCCTTGATATTCTGGGAAATGATACTGCAGAGACTAGTGGACAAACTCAGGCCTATTTTGTGGACATGTTAATTATCCGGCGCAAGCTGCTTTTAGAACTTATTGAAGGTTATAGATCGATTGAAACCGTGAACCTAATGGACGCTATTTATGAAAATATTCGTTCGCTTAAACTATTTGGGGTTCCTTTTAAGGGCTATTTTGGAACCGTAAATTCCGTCAAAGATTATTTCGACAGGAGTATGGAATTACTCAATCCAGAGATTCGCAAAGAAGTCTTAACAGGTCAGGATCAGATTCATACCAAAATTGTGGACAATCCTCCGACTAAGCACGGTGCTCAGGCGAAGGTGTCAAACTCTTTAATTTCAAGTGGGTGTACTATCGAAGGAGAGGTCCATAATTCAATTTTAGCTCGAGGTGTGATCGTAGAATCGGGAGCCGTAATTAGAAACTGTATTATTATGCAAAAGTGTAAAATTGAAGCCGAGGCTAGTTTGAATTATGTTATTCTCGATAAGTTTGTTAAAGTTCATGCAGGCAATGTGTTGAAGGGAAACAAGAATACTCCCTTGGTCGTACTTAAAGGCTCATTAGTCTAAGATTGAGAGAAGAGGGATTATATGAAGATTGTATTTGCAATTGCGGAGGCAGATCCCTTTGTCAAAACTGGTGGTCTGGGTGAGGTTGGCGGTTCCCTTCCAAGTGCCTTGCAAAGACAAGGTGCTGACGTACGTGTTATTATGCCCAAGTATAGTGTTATCCCCGAACATTTCCGCAAAGAACTTAAACAGATTAATCGTTTTTCTGTCCCTTTGGCTTGGCGTCGACAATATTGCGGACTGGAAGAATTAACCTGTAAAGGTGTTCGTTATTACTTCATTGACAATGAGTATTATTTTAAGCGTGCCAATCTCTATGGAGAGTTTGACGAGGCAGAACGATTTGCTTTTTTTTCTCGGGCTGTGTTAGAAAGCCTCGTTCACATCCCGGAATTCAATCCGGACATTATTCATTGTCATGATTGGCATACGGCTCTGATTCCTCTGATGCTCAAAGAGTTTTATACTAAGAGTCCCCTCTATTATTCGATTAACACCGTGTTCACCATTCATAATCTGAAGTATCAAGGGATTTTCCCTAAAGAGGTTCTGACAGACGTGATCGGATTGGACGAAACCTTTTTTACAGAGGAGACTCTAGAATTTCACGGTGCAGTTAACTTCATGAAAGCGGGTCTTCTCTATGCAGACTCGATTACAACGGTGAGTCCAACCTATGCTCAGGAAATACAAAATTCGTTTTACGGAGAGAAGCTGGAAGGGATTTTACAAAAACGCCAGGATTCTTTGGTTGGAATTCTCAATGGCATTGATTATGAGGTCTATAACCCTGATACGGATCCTTATCTTGTTGCCTCACGAGCTAAAGACGACAATAAAAAGGATTTACAAGCTATTTTAGGGCTTCCTGTCCGAGGGGATCTACCCATCCTAGGGATGGTCAGCCGCTTGGTCGATCAGAAAGGACTGGATCTGCTCAGTTTCGTTATGGAAGAAATTCTGATGTTGGATGTCCAAATGGTGATCCTTGGGACAGGAGAACAATCTTATGAGCAGAAATTGCAAGGGTTTGCTGACAAATATCCTGAAAAAGTTGCATTCAGAAGAGAATTTAATGATCAATTAGCGCATAAAATTTATGCCGGGCTTGATAGTTTACTAATGCCTTCACGCTTTGAACCCTGTGGTATATCCCAAATGATTGCTATGCGTTATGGAACGATCCCGATCGTACGGGAAACGGGAGGGTTAAAAGACACGGTGATTCCTTATCAGGAATTGACAGGTGAAGGTAATGGCTTTAGTTTTGCAAACTATAATGCTCACGAATTATTGTTTGCTGTACAGCGGGCGGTTAGGCTCTATTACTCCGACCAATCAGCCTGGACTAAGTTGAGAGAAAGTGCCATGAAACGGGATTCAAGTTGGGCCCCATCTGCCTATGCATATACTAAAATTTATGAGTCACTGTTATAAAGGGCGGCCGCCTGCGCTTCTCGCCATCCATGGCTACAGGGACACTCGGCCATCACGGCGCCTTGCCAATCCACACTGCAGGAGTATGCGTAATGAGTTGCAGTGTGGC
>NZ_JUEE01000187.1:0-20346 GCF_000802135.1 Desulfosporosinus sp. BICA1-9 | reverse complement strand
TAGGGCTTGCTAACCAAACCTCTTTTTTCCTCTTAGCAAGCAGAATCTTACGATTTTCCGCCTTAAATCCAACTCAGACTTTGGGCAACCCGAAAAGGGTGGATTGGCGCTATAGCCCTCATGAGCAGCCGGTATGAGGATGGAAATTTCCAACAGGACGCCTGAGCAAATCACGTCCGAGGTTAACTTTATCAAGGAACAAAGAGGCCAAATGGTGCATCGATGCAACATTTGATTTTAACTCTATGTGCATGGTTTTTGACGCCAAAGGCTGTTTTTCCATGCACATATTTATTAAGACACTACCCTTAAACCCTTGCGGAGTCTAGACTTTTCGATAAATTAGCAAGCCCTAATTAGAGTTTAGGACAATCTGCCAAGAATTCTCTCCTATTTCAATGGGAAGATGAATTGGTAATCTAACTATACGTGCCTGGCTTTATCCCTATATTCATGATATTGAACACTATTAATGATATACTATATGTATGAATAAAGAACATTTAATCCACGGACGAACTTGTGTCTACAACGTCAACTATCACCTTGTATGGTCCGTGAAATACCGACGAAAAGTCTTAACAGCCGTGGTTCAGAAGAGTCCTAGATTTACATTGAACGTCAGGCGAAAGGAGGTGACGTGGATTGAAACTGGCTAAGTCATGTGTTATTAACGCCACGGGAAATGTATCCCTCGTTCTTGGGCATTTAGCTTATGCGGCGTGGAAACTGAGCGATCACAAGACCGACCAGTAGTGGGTTTGGGCCGTCTTTGGATGTACAGGTTTAATGGATCTCGGTTCATTGCCTAGAATCCTAAAGATGCTCTCCATTTCAATGGAGAGTGGTTCACTATGATGGGTACAGGAGTTCTTAGGGGCTTCTGTATTTGTTTTAGAATATGACCAAGACTTAGGTACACTATGAGGAACATGCTTATGGGTCCATTTTGGGAAGGAGTGAGCTGGGTGATTAATAATTATGATATTTCACAGGCTATGACGATTAAATTAGACCCTGAACTTCCAGAGCTGCAGGAATTTGCGGAGGGTATACGCAGGGCACCAGATCGAGGCTATAATCTGACCCTGAATCAAACAAAGATCGCGTTAAAGAACGCCTTACGTTACGTACCTGAGGAATTTCATGAACAAGTGGCTCCAGAATTTCTCGAGGAATTGCGGACTAGAGGTAGGATTTATGCCTATCGTTATCGTCCAGCTGGACGATTGTATGGGAAACCGATAGATGAATATCAAGGAAACTGTACTGAAGGCAAGGCCTTTCAGGTTATGATTGACAATAATCTAGATTTTGACGTGGCCCTTTACCCGTATGAACTTGTTACCTATGGTGAAACGGGAAGTGTCTGTCAAAACTGGTTGCAATATCGTTTAATTAAAAAGTACTTAGAAGTGATGACTGATCAGCAGACCTTGGTGATGGAATCGGGTCATCCGCTGGGGTTGTTTCCTTCTCGCCCGGAAGCACCTAGGGTGATTATTACGAATGCTCTAATGATCGGGATGTTTGATAATCAGAAGGATTGGGAAATCGCTGAACAAATGGGGGTTGCTAATTACGGTCAGATGACGGCGGGCGGCTGGATGTATATTGGACCGCAGGGGATTGTGCACGGCACCTTCAATACTTTACTCAACGCCGGGCGGATGAAGTTAGGAATTCCACATGATGGAGATATTAGGGGACATTTATTTATTTCGTCGGGTCTGGGTGGGATGAGTGGGGCTCAGGGGAAATCTGTGGAAATTGCCCAGGGTGTGGGAATTATCGCCGAGGTTGATGAGTCTAGGATACAGACTCGCTTTGAGCAGGGTTGGGTCAGCAGGGTGTCTGGAGATCTGGAGGAAGTTTTCCGGATCGCCGATGAGTATCTGCAGAAAAAGGAACCCATGTCGATTGCCTACCAGGGTAACATTGTGGATTTATTAGAGTATGTGGTCGAGAAGCAAATCAAGGTGGAGTTACTCAGTGATCAGACGTCTTGTCATGTTGTTTATGAAGGCGGATATTGCCCACAGGGAATATCGTTTGAAGAAAGAACCAGGTTGCTGGCAACCGACCGAGCTAAGTTTAAGATGCTGGTGGACCAGAGTTTAGTCCGGCAATTTGAATTGATTCAGACGTTGGTAGAACGGGGTACTTATTTCTTTGACTATGGAAATTCCTTCATGAAAGCGGTTTATGATGCCGGAGTTAACGAGATCTCTAAAAATGGCATCGATGAAAAAGATGGCTTTATTTTCCCGTCCTATGTGGAGGACATTATGGGTCCGGAACTTTTTGATTATGGGTATGGGCCTTTTAGATGGGTTTGTCTCAGTGGCAAAACGGAAGATTTAAGCAAAACTGACGCGGCGGCGATGGCTTGTATCGATCCGAACCGTCGGGGGCAAGATCGGGATAATTATATCTGGATTAAGGATGCCGAGAAAAATAAGCTTGTCGTGGGTACTCAGGCCCGCATTTTATATCAGGATGCTGAAGGACGAATTAAAATCGCGCTCAAATTTAATCAAATGGTTCGGGATGGTGAGATTGGCCCGGTCATGCTGGGTCGGGATCATCATGATGTGAGCGGCACGGATTCACCGTTTAGAGAAACTGCTAATATCAAAGATGGTAGTAATGTCATGGCGGATATGGCTGTGCAGAGCTTCGCGGGGGATGCCGCTCGCGGGATGAGTCTCGTATCTCTTCACAATGGAGGGGGCGTCGGGATCGGTAAAGCCATCAATGGTGGGTTTGGCTTAGTGCTCGACGGGAGCGAACGGGTGGATGGCATTATTAAATCCGCTCTTTTATGGGACGTCATCGGCGGGGTTGCTCGGCGGTCATGGGCGCGAAACGAGCATTCCATTGAGACGAGCATTGAGTTTAATGAGCGGTATAAGGGGTCAGGACATATTACGGTTCCGTTTATTCCGGATGAGGAATTGATTGAGCGGTTAGTAGGGGGACTTGTGTAACACAGCGCTCGGTGCTTACGACGCAGAGCAAACTAACCGTTTAAGCTCCTACTGTGGGGAGCGGGGTACCCGCCAAACTCGCCATCCTTGGCTCGGTTGGCGGCAGTGCACATCCTTGTGCACTGCCCCGTGTCTGGGGTCGGTCGCTTAAACGGAAGTTTGCTTTTCTGCTTACGTAAAGACGTCGCGCTCGTGTCACACTGCGTCCCTGGCTTGGGGGTCGAAGAACGGAAGGACGGAAAACGAAGTACGAAGTACAAGGAACGAAGAACGAGGAAACGGATGGTTTGGGAGACGGCACATTTCATGTGCACCGTCTATATGCAAAGTCAGTGCAAGTCAGGGACGGTTCTTAACTTGCATTAGCCAAGAAAATTAGTATTGGCTTGGGTCGACGATGATTGGTACGACTTAAAACCAGGGTTACTGTTTACGTCTTTGACACAAATGCGTTGTGTGCAAGTAATGCAAGAATACAAGTAGGTGTAAGTTTAGGGATGGCTCTTGATTTGCATGGTTCTTTAGTTTGGAGGATGTATGATGGAATCTATCGCGTGGAATAACTTAAACTTAGTCACTTCAGAGATTTATCGGCGTATCGGTATGCCGGATGCAGATTCTAAACGGAGTCAGAATTTTAAGCCAGTGATTGAACAGATGCGACTTAAAGCTTTAGGACTTGTTGAAGCTCGTTGCATCTATGATTATGTTCCGGTGAGTGTCTCAGGTACTGGGGAAATTCTTCTGGCGAATAAGTATCCTGTCAATGCTGCCACTTCGTTCTTTGAGGGAGCTCACAAGGTGATGATAGCGATCCAAACCATCGGCTTCCGCCTCGAAGAAGAATCAGCCCGTTTGTTTGAAGAGGGCGAGATGCTTGATGGGATGGTCTTAGATGGCTGTGGGACGGTCGCGCTTGATGAAGCTTTAGAGCTATTAAGGGATATGGTTGTCAAGCAAGTGATAGCACGTGGTCTACAGACGGGTTATAATTTATGCCCCGGTGGTTTCCAAATTCCCTTAGAAGCTCAGAAAACCTTATTTACTCTGCTGGATGGAGGAGAAATTGGTGTGACTTTAGGGGAAGCGATGCTAATGTCTCCGGTAAAATCTCATACCCTTGTTATCCCGATTGGGCAAAAGCTGACTAAGCCGAACTTGTCCAGTGCAATTACGTGTGAAATGTGTGCCGAGCAACAAAACTGCGCTCACAGCCGCTTGAAATTCGGTAAATGCAAGTAGGGAGAAAGTCGGGGGACGTTTCCTAAACTTGTATGCAAGTCGAGGAACGGTCCCCAACTTTGTACGGGACTTGCATATTGAATGGGTGACACATTAACAAATTTACTCGAATGGAGATGGTTTTGTGCAGTATGCGGAGCTCTTTATCCATTCCGCGCATCTGATGGCGACGATGAGGGGTTACACGGAACGACCGGCTTGTGGAGAGGGTATGTCTGAAATCGGTTTGATTGAAGATGGTGCTGTTGCGATCCGAGACGGAAAGATTATTGCGGTTGGTACGACGGAAGAGGTTCGTGCCGGCGGGTGGGTAGGACCGGATACTATGCAAATTAGCGCGAAGGGGAAGGTGGTTACCCCTGGGTTTGTTGATCCACACACCCACGTTCTTTATGCAGGTTCACGTGAAAATGAATTGTCGCTGAAACTTAAGGGTGTCCCCTATCTGGAGATACTTAAACAGGGGGGCGGGATCCTTTCCACGGTGCGGAGTACAAAGCAGGCGACGGATGAAGAGATTAAGGCGCAAACAAAACGACGACTTCAGACGATGCTGAGCATGGGTACGACGACGGTTGAGGCGAAGAGTGGCTATGGATTAATGGTGGAGGATGAAATTCGAGCCTTGCGTCTGATTCGTGAATTGGATCGAGAACAGGTGCTTGATCTGGTACCGACCTTTATGGGAGCGCATGCGGTTCCACCTGGTTATAGTGAAGAAGAGTTTACAAACTATGTTATAGAGGATATGTTGCCGAAAATTGCGGCTGAGGGACTTGCGGAGTTTTGCGATGTTTTTTGTGAGCCTGGGGTTTTCAGTCTTGAATCAAGCGAACGGATTTTGCTTAAAGCGAAAGAGCTCAACCTTAAGTTAAAGATGCATGCAGATGAATTAGATTCGGCGGGAGGCGCTGAATTAGCAGCAAAACTAGGTGTGATCAGTGCCGATCATTTACTCCAAGCCTCGGATGACGGGATCGCTGCTTTGGCCAGACAAGGGGTAATCGCGGTATTGCTTCCGGGGACATCGTTCAATCTTGCTAAAAATTCCTATGCTAGAGCGAGAGCGATGGTTCTGGCAGGGGTACCGGTAGCGTTAGCGACCGACTCGAATCCCGGATCTTCCCCAACCGAATCCATGCCACTGATCTTAACGCTGGCATGTCTCTACCTGCGCCTTACCCCGGAGGAAGCCCTGATGGCGGCAACCATTAATTCAGCACATGCTATTGATAGGGCTGATCAGGTGGGGAGTTTGGAAGTAGGGAAACTGGGGGATGTACTTATTCTTGATATTCCCAATCTGAATTATTTGCCGTATCACTTTGGAAGTAATCCAGTAGAGATGGTCATCAAACGGGGGACCGTAGTAAAACACTATTAAGACACGAATAAGACACAAGTAAGCTTGAGCGCACCGGGGAGGTGCGTTTTTTTTGTTTAATTGCCAATGTCCTATTGACGGAATAATATGAAGATTCACTGAGTTGGCATGGTTTTTGCTTAGTATTAAGTATAAGCGATATGGTTTAACAAGTGATAGCTGGAGTAGAGGGCCTGCTCATCAGCTTAGAGGTTAGAAAGGAGAGGAAGGTTTAGATTCAGGAGGATGAATATAGTCATTATCATAGGATGAATATATTCATCCTATGATAATGACTATATTCGAAAAAAATCCTAAATGTTCTGACTACTAATGAAAATATTCATTAGTCAGGCAAAATGTTGCAAAGGTTCGACTTAAAGAGCAGATTAAGATAGCTTATTCTAGAGGGATTAGATACTAAAAACACTGGGCACACCGGATAGGTGTGCCGTTTTGGTTAGGAAAATGTTATGTCGACGGAATAATTAGAAATTTGACTAAATTGGCATGATATTTGCTTATATAATAAGGTTGACAAGGGGGGTTAATAAGGGCCGGTCACGAGGTAATTGTTGAAGATAGTGCAGGGATTGGTAGAGTGGGATTAGATTAATAATGAAGGCTATACCCCTTTGGAAGAAATACTTGAGAATGCCTAAGAACTTTTGATCAATAGAAAGAAGGTGACTAAAATGACGGTTTATTCGCCAAGCCAAATTGAACAAATGAAACAAGATGACATGAACTATTTCTTACATCCAACAAGTTCGATCACTGATATTGAATCTTGGGGTGGTCCTAAGATTATCGAAGAAGGGGACGGAATCCGGATTAAGAGCGTTGAGGGAAAGACCTACATCGATTGTGGAGCAGGTCTATGGCTAAACAATGTTGGTTTTGGTAGGACCGAACTTGCTGAAGCAGCAAAAAAACAAATGGAAAAGCTATTCTATTTCCAGACGTTTAATGGTTATTCTCATC
This sequence comes from Desulfosporosinus sp. BICA1-9, assembly GCF_000802135.1. Classification (NCBI taxonomy): domain Bacteria; kingdom Bacillati; phylum Bacillota; class Clostridia; order Eubacteriales; family Desulfitobacteriaceae; genus Desulfosporosinus; species Desulfosporosinus sp. BICA1-9. The sequence continues at coordinate 13,767 of NZ_JUEE01000187.1, read as the reverse complement.
CATTAGTCATTGAAGTAGCCAAAAAAGTTGCAGGAATGATCCCGATGGACAATCCTAAGATTTTTTTCACCAACGGTGGTTCAGAGTCCAATGATACAGCCTATAAATTGGCTCGGATCTATTGGTATTTACAAGGTCAACCGAACAAGAACCACATTATTGCCAGAACAAAAGCTTATCATGGGGTATCTTACGGAGCAGTAAGTGCCACTAGTTTGCCGGGTTTCTGGGATGGATTCCGCCCCTTAGTTCCAGCGTTTGACCACATTGGTCATCCTCACTGTTACTTCTGTCCCTGGAACAAGGAACAGGGTAGTTGTGATTTCGAATGCGCAGGTGCTCTGGAAGAAAAGATCTTAGAACTTGGTCAGGACAACGTAGCCGCCTTTACTGCTGAACCAGTCATTGGTACAGGAGGGGCTATCGTTCCTCCAGACGGCTATTATCAAAGGATCAGAGAAATCTGTGATAAGTACGACGTCCTGTTTATCGCTGATGAAGTCATTTGTGGCTTTGGGCGGACGGGTAAGTTGTTCGGTATGCTCCATTGGGGCGTAAAACCCGATATCATGATGATGGCTAAAGGAATAACCAGCGGTTACATCCCAATGGGAGCAGTCGGGATTTCTGCAAGAGTCTATGAGCCGATCAGAAAACATGGCAGTTTTATGCACGGTTATACGTATAGCGGTCATCCGGTGGCTTGTGCCGTAGCCTTAAAGAACATTGAGATTGTCGAACGTGAAAACCTGGTAGAAAACGCTCGAGAAAAAGGCGAGATACTGCGATCCCGCATCAGGGATTTAGGATTACCTTGTATTGGAGAAGTTAGGGGTTTAGGTCTGATGAATGCTGTCCAGCTCATCCAAGATGTGGAATGCAGAACTAAGTTTAATCCTGCACTTGGCTTTGCTAAACGTGTAGCTGCAATTACTTGGGAAAACGGTTTGGCCTTAAGGCCCTTAATTGATGATGCTCTGCAATTATCCCCTTCATTAATCATCACTGAAGAAGACATTAACGAATTAGTTGACAAAATGAGCCGATCTATTTTACAAGCCCATCAAGAGTTTTTAGAAAATAAGCTTTAAAAAACCTCTTTAGTAACCTATGGAAAAATCTATACTTTGTCAGAATTCCAGGTCGAAAACAGCACCATGATCAGTAAGTGAAATTATGCATTTAATTATTTACAGAGCTAAAGAAAAGGAGACTAGCGAACATGAGTAATTTCTTCACCCGGATGGGTGATGGTTCAGCACTTTGGTCTAGCGAAGAAGAAATTCGTGGAGATCTAGATGCAGGCATGAAGGATGCCGCTAAGCGAGGCAAGATACCGGAACTCACAGTAGAAGAGATGGAACGCCTCTACGCCATTATTACAGCACCTAATAAGATCGTCAGTGTCGAGAGAGGAAATGAGGTTGTCCACAGCTTTGATGCTGGAACCCTGAAATTCGGCATTCGTGGTGGAGTACCTGTCGATAGACTGGGTACCATTTTAGCCCATGAGCGGGCCATGTGCTCCGATACGATGGAGTTATCCCATCTTGACTACAGTTACAAATCTGTTAAAGCCATTGCCTATGAAGAAAGCCAAACTATGGAGCAGATCCAGTTAAACACAATCATCCCAGTAATGTATGGTGCCATGCCAAATGTGGGGATGTATACCAAACCGGATGGACCGATTGACAACTGGGCAGAACTGTTGCCTTTAGGAAAAATTAAGGAAGCTCAAGATGCCCAGGTAGAAGCCGTGGAACATGCGGTAAAGGATATGGTCTATGTAGCAAGTATTTTGTATGAAGGTGGGGCAGACGGAATAAATTTTGACTCCGTCGGGGCTTCTGGCGATGCAGATTTTCTGGCTACATTAAAGGCGGTAGAAATTCTCCGGAACAAGTACCCTGACATGGATATTGAAGTCGGTATGGCAGGCGAGTTTGTATTGGGTATGCACGGAGAATTAACTTACAATGGTACACGCTTAGCGGGTTTATATCCCCATAAACAGGTCAAAGTGGCAGAAGAAGCAGGAGCAACGATCTTTGGGCCGGTGATTAATACCAATAGCAGCAAGTCATTTTCTTGGAATCTGGCCCGGGCTGTAACTTATGTTAAAGCTTGTGCAGAAGCAGCGACTATTCCGATTCACCCTAATGCGGGCATGGGCGTAGGCGGGATTCCCTTAACCAATACTTGTCCAATGGATGTGATGTCTAGGGCCTCGAAAGCCTTGATTGAAATTGGTAAGGCTGACGGATTATAGATAGGTCACGGCGATACCTTTGCAATGGCTTTTGGGCATGAAATGGCTTCCGGTATGGGTGGAATTCGAACTGCTGGAGATCTAGTAGCGCGAGTCCTATCTAAAGGTAAAAAAATTAATGAAGCCAAAGAATATGTGGCCCAAAAGCTGGGAGTTTCGACGTTTGATTTATCAGACGAGGCTCTGATGAAAGAACTGAGGGAGGAATTGAATATCGGACATGTTTTGGCTCGTCCCGGGGCTGCTATAGGTATGGAAGCCAAGATGCGAATTGCTAAACTGTTGGATATTAAAATTAATTCTGTGACAAGGTTTATGAAAAGGTCCGGATTAGAGTAGAAGTTTGAGACTATTATGAGGATTTAGATATGAGGAGGTTTGAGCATTGAGCCGTGAAACTCTGATTGCCGAGGCAATTGAAACCATACTTACTTGTAATCAAGACGCAGCTGTGGATGTAGCGAAGCGCTCGATCGATGAAGGGGTGGACCCTGTTGACATGTTGAGCGAAGGGTTCAGTGTTGGGATTAGGGAAATGGGAGAAAAATTCGGTCGAGGAGAAGTCTTTCTTCCACAATTAATATTGTCTGCTAATACGATGAAAGCAGCGACAGAACTATTAAATGAAGCAATTAACGACAAAGGATCCGTGGTTAAAAAAGGGATTATGGTGATAGCTACTGTCGAGGGTGATGTTCACGATATAGGCAAAGGTATCGTCATTTCTCTATTAAACACTCAGGGTATTGAAGTGATCGATATGGGACGAGATGTGTCCGTAGAGAAGATTATTGAAAAAGCCCTTGAAGTTAATGCTGATCTGATCGGCACCAGTGCCCTTTTAACAACGACGATGATGTCTCAAAAGAAACTTGAAGATGAGCTTAAGGCAAGAAATATCCGTTCAAAATTCAAGACGATGATCGGTGGTGCCCCTTGTACCCAACGGTGGGCTGATAAAATCGGGGCCGATGCCTATGCCGAAGATGCTGCTCAGGCTGTTACTAAAGCCTTGGAACTCCTCGGAAGAAACTAATCTTATTTAAGTAAAAAGCAAGCTCATGACAAGTTTAAATTATTTATTGGGGGTGAAAATCCTGGGACGAGATTTGCAGGCAGGTATTAATAGAGTTGAGGGAATGGGAGTGCTTCTCTTTTCGGACGATGAGCTTTATGCTATACACTGCGCAACGTTAGACGTTTTGCAACATAACGGGCTAAAGGTTGAAAGTGAAGAAGCCCGAGAGATCTATAGTAGCGGTGGGGCCTTGGTAGACTCTAAAACTCATATGGTTAAAATTCCGCCCTATATGGTAGAAGAAGCGATTCGTTCGGCTCCAAGTTCAATCCTTTTAGCGGGAAGGAATCCTAAAAATGACTATGTAGCTGAGGGGAAAAGAGTGGGCTTCTTAAACTTTGGTGAAGGAATAAGAATTATAGACCCCGTTACACGGGAATATAGACCCACTAACAAACAAGATGTAGGCAACGCGGCTCGGGTCTGTGATGCTCTGGATCAGATTGTAGTGCACAACCGGGCTGTTGGTGCTGATGAAACACCGGCAGTGGTACAATCGTTACACAATGCCGAAGCGATTTTTGCTAACACGTCTAAACACTGTTTTATAGGAGCGGGCAGCGCTAGAAACTTTCGTAAAATAGTCGAGATGGCCGCTGCGATTGTCGGTGGCTGGGATAAATTACGGGAAAGACCCATCTACAGTACCATTGTGTGTCCGACCAGTCCACTTCAGCTTACCTCAGATTGCACTGAGATTATGATCGAAGCGGCCAGGGCCGGAGTGGCCGTTAATATTCTATCCATGGCTATGGCTGGTGCTACCTCTACAGTTACTTTGGCTGGGACACTAATTACCCATAATGCTGAAGTTCTAGGTGGCATCGTGTTACATCAGCTGGCCGCCAAAGGGGCTCCGGTCATCTATGGCAGTTCTACTGCGATCATGGATATTAAGTATACCACTGCACCTGTAGGGTCTCCTGAACTAGGATTAATCAGTGCTGGAGTCGCAAAGTTAGCTCAATACTATCTGCTTCCGAGTTTTGTAGCCGGCGGCTAGGCAGATAGTAAAGTTCCAGATGCTCAGGCGGCTCATGAAAAAACCATTACAGGAATGCTGGCTGCTCAAGCCGGAGCAAATCTCATTTATGGGCTGGGTATGTTGGAATTGGGGATAACCTTTGATTATGCCCAATTGGTAATGGACAATGAGATGGCCAAAATGATCAATAAGGCTGTTGGCGGGATTAAAGTTTCTGACGAGTCCATGGCTGTGGATGTCATCAAGTCGGTAGGTGCCGCTGGTGAATTCATTACCCATGAACACACTTATCAACACTTTAGAACTGAGCAATCCCAAAGCAAGTTAATAGATCGGACGATGCGTGATACTTGGTTGGAAAAGGGTGCGAAGGATTTTACGGAAAGAGCGTATGATGAAGCTCTAAATATTCTGGAAAACTATAAACCTGATCCCTTGCCGCCCGGTGTAGCAGCCACGATTCGTTCCATTGTCGAAGCTGCAGAGGAAGAATATGGGCTCAAGAAACATGAAGATTAGAAATTAAAGATCTCCGCATGGAGGGGTCAATAATCGGTAGTCAGAATTTACTAGAAATCAGCATGGAATTATTAAATGGAAGGGGTTAGTCAGGGAATTTTCTGCTTATAAGTGGTTTCCTGACTTTTCCTATTAAGAAAACCCATTATTTTAGAGGGGGGAGATTAGTGGAAAACTTATAAATAATAGTAGGAAAGCAATTAGTAGCGCTGTCGAAACTAGAGGGGATAATGACATTAGAAGCATCCTTCGGAACAAGTAAAATAGGCGCAGATAATATTGGTGTAAACTGTGGGACCATGCTCTATAATGAAGTTAAACAATTTAGAATTAACCATTCAATTGCGGAGGGAAAGATCAAAATGGAAAACCAAGTTACTCTAAAACTGAACTATCCACTCAATGAATATGTTGCTCAGAACGAACTTAAACTTCAATTCAGCGAGGGTACTACTTTAGGGGACTTATTCTTAAAAGAAGGGATTCCTTCTGATTCTGTGGGTTTTGCAGTATTGAATGACACTATGCTTCACTTGAATTATAGGTTGCAAAATGGTGACTTCATTAGGGTCTTCCCCCTTGTTAACGGGGGATAAGGCGGAGTACATAAAAACGTATTAAGAGAAAAGGATGATCTAGAGAGATGAAATGGTATTATGGCAAATTATTAAGAGTGAACCTAGCGGAGAAGAGTTACACCGTTGATGAAATACCAGAAGAACTATTTACAAACTATTTGGGTGGTAGAGGGTTAGGATCTTATCTTCTCTTAGAACATGTCCAGGCTGATATAGATCCTTTGTCAGAAGAAAACAAAGTGATCTTTACTAACGGTTTTACCACAGGAACAAGTATGTTCGGTTCTAGCCGCTATGCCGTCTTTTCTAAGTCCCCGCAAACCGGTTTATTTGGAGAAGCCACCTCAGGCGGCAAGGTAGCCCCGGCTCTTCACTCCACAGGCTATGATGCAATTATCCTGGAAGGGGCGTCAGCTGCCCCGGTCTACTTAGAAATAAATGATCGAGAGGTTATCTTTCACTCTGCAGAGCATTTATGGGGAAAAGAGACCTATGAAACTGAAGACACCGTTTTAAGGGAAGTAAATACCCCTAAGGCACAGGCAGTAGTTATCGGTCCTGCGGGTGAAAACTTAGTTAGTTTTGCCTGTATAGAGAATAATTACTGGCACTCTGCTGGGCGCAGTGGTATTGGGGCCGTATTAGGGTCAAAAAAAGTTAAAGCTCTGGTTTTTTATGGGGAGTCTAAAACTTCCGTTGTCAATCCAGAGTTGCTTCAGGAACTGATGAAGGAAATGGCGGCAACTGGAAAGGATCATGCTGGAGTCAAAGCTTATCGTCGGCTTGGTACGACTCAAATGGTTGCCGCAATGAATGCCGCGAAAGCATTTCCTAACCGTTATTGGCGAGATGCATATTATAGTCATTGGGAAAAAATCAGCGGAGAAACCTTGCTGGAAAATTTTGAGGTCAAGCCAACAGCCTGTCCCAAGTGTTTTATCTCCTGCTCAAAGAAAACAACGGTTAAAACCGGGAGACATAAAGGCCTTACCATAGAAGGACCAGAGTATGAGACTATATTTGTGTTTGGCGGGCTTTGTCTCATACCGGAATTGGATGAAATAATATACTTAAATGATTTATGCGACCGTCTGGGTATGGATACGATAACTGCGGGTAATCTCATCGGTTTAGTTATGGAAGCAGGACAACTTGGGCGAATTCCCGTAAAGTTAGAGTATGGCGATGTTGAAGGCGCGGCCCAGTTATTACGGGACATTGCTGATCGAAGGGGAGTAGGGCAGGTCTTAGCAAGAGGGATTAAAGAAGCAGCAAAGGAATGGGGACTAGAAGATTTAGCGATTCACGTCAAGGGTATGGAACCGGCCGGATATGATCCAAGACCCTTAAAAGGGATGGGCTTAGCTTATGCTACCTCTAGCCGAGGCGCTTGTCATCTAAGAGCTTCTTTCTATAAACCTGAACTTTCAGGAATGATTGACCGCAAGACAACCCAGGGTAAAGCAGAGATGTTGATTGATTGGGAAAATAGATTAACCATCTTTAACACTGGGACCCTTTGTCAGTTTTTTCGCGACCTTTTAGAGTGGCCTAATGTTGAGCGGCTAGTGTATGCTATTACCGGTCTGGAATACCACAAAGATAAATTAAGCGAAATTGCTAATCAGATTGTTACTAATACTCGGATCTTTAACGCTAGGGAGGGAGCGACGAAGCAAGAGGACACCTTGCCCCCGAGGTTTTTTAAAGAACCTGTTAATAATGGTCAAGATAGGATTACCGTTGAAGAATTACAGTTTATGGTCGATGAATATTACAAACTGAGAGGTTGGGATGACTCAGGCTATCCCGTTCATGAGGAGGGTTAAGTTCGATGAGAAATATCAGAACTGGTATTAGTGTTCTTTCTGGTTTGGGGTTACAGGCCTACTCCAAGGATCAACTGGATTCAATTCATTATGCGACTTTAGAGGTTTTACAGAGGACGGGTATTAAGGTTGAAAGTGCAGAAGCAATAGAGATATTCTCCAACGCAGGTGCCATAGTTGAACGTTCCAAGGATTTTGCGATCGTTAAAATACCTTCGTATATGGTTGAAGACTGCCTTAGATGGGCGCCTAAGACGGCAACTTTTTACGGTAGAGTTCCCAAACATGACTATGCTATCGAGCCTAATAGGGTAGGGTTTAGTACCTTTGGCGAATGTATTAAAGTCATCGATCCTTTTTCCAGAGAAGTGAGAAAGTCTGTCAAACAGGATGTCGGAAATGTCGCATTGGTCTGCGACTATCTAGAGGAAATGGATGTTATGGTAAGGCCTTTGTGTTCTTCCGATCAAAATCCAACAACCCAACCGCTGCATAACTTGGAGGTCTTATTGGAGAATACCTCTAAACACATTTTTATTGGAGCGGTTAGTGCAGCAAATTGCCGCAAAATGGTCGAGATCGCAGGGATAAGTGTTGGGGGCCCGGAGAATTTTAAGCAACGTCCCAATATGACCATTTTTGTCTGCCCGACCAGTCCTTTGACTCTAGTTAATAATTGTTGTGACGTAATTATCCAAGCTGCCAGATCAGGCGTAGGTCTGGCCATTATTCCCATGGCCTTAGCGGGTGCTACGTCGACGGTGACCTTGGCTGGAACTTTAGTGACGCATAATGCAGAAGTTTTAAGTGCTCTGATCCTCGCCCAATTAACCGTAAGAGGAACTCCTTGTATCTATTGTTCCATGAGTACGATTATGGATTTAAAACAATTAATTGGACCAGTAGGGTCTCCGGAACATGGGCTGCTGGGAATCTCGGCGGTTAAAATGGCTCAGTATTACCAACTCCCCAGTTGGATGGGTGGCGGGATTTCCGACAGTAAAATTCCTGATGCTCAGATAGGGTATGAATACACTTTAAATGCCTTGCTAGGAGCCCTGTCAGGAGCCAGTATTGTTTACGGAGCGGGTGCCCTTGAACAAGGGTTAACCATTGACTTTGCCAAATTGCTTCTAGACGCAGATATGATTCGATTGATTCGGCAAGCTATTAATGGGGTTGAACTATCTGACGAAACCCTGGCCTTAGATGTCATCCACCAAGTAGGGCCGGGCGGCGAGTTTATGACCTCTGAACATACTTTCCAACATATGAGGCAACAGTCCCAGCCTAAATTATTTAATAGGAAAAACCGAGATATCTGGTCGGAGGCTGGTGCCAAAGACGTCTCAGAGAGGGCATATGAAGAAGCAAGGTTTATACTTAATAACCATAAGCCAGAACCGTTGCCTAAGGGGGCAAGCGAAACTATCAGAACACTGATTAGTGAATATGAGCAAGAACTAGGGATTTAGTTCTTCAGCAGAGGTACCCCTTCCTTTCGATTGGTGTAGTTTACTCCTTGCCAATTCTCGATACGGATGGGGGAACCTCTTTTTTTAATAATTTAGGACAATATTCCAATATTCTGGTTATATTCTGGTTATCAGGACGATGAATAGAATCATCGTTAATGATGATTCTATTCATCGTTAATTAAAGCGTAGGATTAACCGAATATTTCAGAACATTTTAAAAAGTCAGTTAGAGGTAATGAATACTTTCATTATGCTGACAAATTCTATACGATCTAGGGACGATTTTCAGATTGCATAAAGTCCAACCTAAACTTTTGCAGGTCATAGAAAATCACGCTACCTCTACAGACAATGGCCGAGGACCGAAGACCTGGTACAAGTCAGTTCACTTCAGGGTGAATTCGTTCAACTAAAGTTGAACGTCGAGACTTCGCTGGGAGAGTCCCACGATTGAGTCAAATGTGGCATGTATTTTGCAATATTCTGATCTACACTAGAACAAAACTAAGTTTGCTGCTTTAGAGACTTCAACCACTGGTGTTAGGAGGTAACAAGTAGCATAGTAGAATTGCTTTTAAGCCTTAAGGGGCATTCGGGGGAAATACCCCTTGTTTTGTTATGCCCTTTTTTCTTGTCTTGGGTCAAAAGAGGACTGTTTAGGGTCAGCAGATGATATAGAAGTGAACATTTGAGGGGGATACGATAATGAATAATTTAAAATATGGTCAAAGCACTACTTCAATACCTGAAGAACTACTTAGAAAGTCGCGTTGGTTGATACCCCCAGATACTTTAGCGCCTTTGGAGAACGAACATGAGGGTATAAATATGGCTTTAAGAAATCCAGTTGGCTGTAAAGCTCTGAGTGAACTGGTACAACCCACTGATAAAATTGCAATTATTGTGAGTGATAATACTAGACCTGTACCTACTTACAAACTACTTCCTTCCATATTAGAAGAATTACATTGCGCTGGAATAGAAGAACAGAACATAACGATAGTTTTTGCTCTCGGAATTCACCGAAGGATGACCACAGAGGAAGAAATTCAAGTGATTGGTCGAGAGGTTGTAGGAAAGTACAAAACGGTTCAACCCATGGAATATGTTTTTAAGGGTCGAACGAGTCGAAATACGCCAATCGAAGTTTGTCGAGAGGTGGATGAAGCAGATTTTCTAATCTTAACTGGAAACATCGAATTTCATTATTTTGCAGGATATAGTGGGGGCTATAAGGCCTTAATGCCTGGTGTTTCTACTCGAGATGCTATTCAGAATAACCATAAGATGATGCTTGACCCGCGAGCCGCGATTGGATGTGCGGACGGCAACCCTCTTAGAGAGGATATAGAGGAGTTCGGGCGTCAGTTCCCCAGGACATTCTTAGTAAACGTAGTGCTTAATTCAGATAAAGAAATCATTCATGTCGTTGCTGGAGATCCAATTCTAGCTCATCGGTCCGGGTGCAAGGTCTTGGATCAGTGTTATAAAGTAGCGGTCCCTGAGTTTGCAGATTTAGTGATAGTCAGTGCTGGAGGATATCCAAAGGATATGAATCTTTATCAAGCCCAAAAAGCCTTAGAAAATGCTGCGAGAGTCACCAAAGAGGGTGGTAAAATTGTTTTGGTTGCGGAATTAAGGGAAGGGTTTGGGGAGGATATTTTTGAAGATTGGTTAATGAACAGTAGTACTATAGACGAAATAATATCGAAAATTAATGAGGAATTTATTTTAGGTGGACATAAAGCTGCCGCGATCGCTAAGCTTCTCAAAAAACATGAGGTTTTATTATTTTCTGCTTTGCATGATGATATCGGGAGAAAAGCATTTTTTACACCATTAAAAGATTTATATGAATTAACGCAAGGGACATTTGAGTGTATTTATATTATTCCATACGGAAATCAGACGTTGCCGGAGGTGGTGTGCGTTAATAAAGGTTAAGATTAAAGGATATTATTTTTAAGTAGAGAATATATTATCAAAGATTTTCCTGCTATGAGTATTTTAAATGTAATCAAAGGGTTTTTGCGATTCTGCTACTTTCTGTAACCTATAGAGGGGTGGAGACGTTTTTATGACGACTGTCGGGGATTTAGCTTTGAAAAAATATTCGGTATATCCTCCTTCCTTTGAACTCTGTGTGGTAAAGGAGGATATCATTAGTCGTGACGATGAGTTTATTATTGTCATGAATTTTCAAGATATTACCCATGTATTTAGAACGTCTTCCTTACTATACGATATCTCAAAGCTAGAAAGGGATAACAACTACTCTTTGCAGGGTCATGTACTATCAGAGCTTGATTCGGAGATAACGTTTAGTATTGTGCCTGAAAATCAGCTAATTCAGACTTTGAAAAAGTTAGTTACGGACGTTATTATCTTGACTGACGAAACTAATGATCCTGTCGGTATTATAGATTATTCAAAAGCTCATGGATCTTTTGAAACCTTTCAACTTGAGAGAAAACAAACCGAAGAAACCATATTAGAATATCAAAAAATATTTGAGTATATTGAAGATGAAATTTTTGTAACGGATCAGAATGGTTATGTTTTGCGCTTAAATCCCACTGCTGAAAAAGTATGTGGTTTTAAGGCCTGCGATATAATTGGTAAAAACGTTAAGGATATAGAAATAACTTCCTCTTGCAGTATTACAATGCGGGCTTTAGAAGAAAAGAAAAAGGTTAATATGGTCCAAGATTTTGTAAGAACCGGCAAGAGATTACTAACGACGGCTATCCCAGTCTTCAATGAAAGTGGAGAAATAGTTCGTATTATAAGTACTTCCAAAGATGTGGCGGAAATTAATAGGATAAAAGAAGAACTTGATAAAAAAACCAACGAGCTTGAAAGAAAAAGTGAAGAACTCGAATTTCTGCGTGAGGAAATCTTTGGTAGAGTGAATTTTGTATGTAATTGCAAAGAAATGAAATATATCAAGAAGACTATAAAAAAGATTGCTCCACTAGATCTGACTGTTCTTATTCAGGGTGAATCTGGAGTTGGTAAAGAAGTTGTAACAAAATCGATTCATTATTTAAGTGATAGAAGAGATCAACCATTCATAAAAATCAATTGCGGATTAATACCAGAAAATCTAATAGAGGCTGAATTGTTTGGGTACGAGGCTGGGGCCTTTACCGGGGCTAGTAAATATGGAAAGATTGGAAAGATCGAACTGGCTAAAGGTGGGACGTTATTTCTAGACGAAATTGGTGAAATGCCTCTATCCTTGCAAGTTAAGTTACTTGAGTTTTTACAAGACAGATATATTTGCAGGGTAGGAGGCACAAAAGTAATTGAAATAGATACTAGAGTTATTGCAGCTACAAATCGGGACCTGAAAGAGATGGTGGAAAGAGGGCTATTTCGGCAAGATTTATTCTATCGTCTGAACTTGATACCTATTGTGATTCCAGCTCTGCGTGACCGCAAAGAAGATATCCCAGAGCTAGTGGAGTTCTTTGTTAAGAAGTTTAATAGTAAATATAAGATGAATAAAAAGTTAGCTCCCGAAACAATGAAAGCATTATATTATTATGATTGGCCAGGCAATGTGAGAGAGCTCGAACATGTTATGGAGCGAGTAATAGTTACAAATGACACGGATATTATTACCTTAGAACATATCAATATTATTTTTGGAGTAAAACCACAAAACTACCGCATTATTTGTAATCAGCTGATGCCTTTAAAGACTGCAAAAAGAGAGATAGAAGAGCAGTTAGTCAGAGCCGCCTACGAAATGTATCATTCCACTTATAAGGCAGCTGAGGCTCTAGAGATCGATCAGTCAACGGTAGTGAAGATACTTAAGAAGTATAATATCAGAAGCAATAAAATTTAACGAAGGGGTTAGCATTCATTGCTAACCCCTTCGTTAAATAGACTGAGTTTGGCTTGTTAATATCTGCATGACTCTCTCGGGAAGTTCGATTCTTTTGAGGCTTTAGTGGGCGGAATTAGAAATCGTGACGACCATGCTTACTTCACCGGCGTTTTGGGCTTCGTTAAAAACTTTCTTGATTCCTGCCCACACTTGTTCGTCATTTCCGTCGATATGGGTACTGAGAGATCCAACTTTGAACTCAACGTTTTCTTTCGATAAGGTTTGAACAGCACTAGTAATAACCTGACTAGCGTTATTCGTTTTCTGAGGGTAGATCGAAACTTCTGCACATAACATTGTAAAGGCCTCCTTTATTAAATAATACAGAGATTAGCTTTCCCAATTCGGGTTTAAATATTGACAGGTTGAAAACATCTCGAGCAGCATTTTACGTTCGAGATTATTGGACACCAAACTCATTTTCATTATTGAACACTCCCCCACCTACGCCACGGGCTAAGAGGAGGGGGATTCTAAACCTTCATTGAGAACCGCCCTTCAGCCGGAGCCTCTAGGTCTTACGTTCACTCCAGTTCATCACGTGATGGGTTTAACGCCATCACGCGGCCCGGTCATGGGCGCTACGCCACTGTCGAACATGCGGACACACTTCGACTCGACGATACTTTGTTTCTTGATACTTGGGCATTTCTCGGCCTGCGGTGATCTCTCCCTTCATGCCTTTATCTCGAATATTGGACGCTCCGACAACATCTCGATGACCGGTTGCTTTGCACGCTGGGCAACCATAGTTTCTTGAAGATTGTTTCGTGAACGTTCCACAGACAGGGCAGGTTCCCGTAGTATAGGCCTCATTGATTCTCTCAAGGATAACCCCATGTCGTTTCGCTTTATACTCGAGCTTTCTTCGAAGTTCACCGAACGGCCAATTCGAAAGTTTTTGATTCACCTTACGTGAACGCTTGTTACGCGAGCTTTGCTGAACCCCGTCAGGATTCCCTATGTAGAGTTTCTTAATACCACGTTCGACACACCAATCAAGGGCCATTTTTGAGAGACAATGCAGGGCATAGTCAACCTTCCTGAACATCCGAGCCTAAGAAATTTCGTTTCCTACGAACCAGTTTCCAGTAGGCCTTAGACCCTTTACGCTTTTTGGATAGTTTTTT
>NZ_JUEE01000186.1:0-8471 GCF_000802135.1 Desulfosporosinus sp. BICA1-9 | reverse complement strand
ACGATTTCGGATGTTCCCTTTGTCTCCAATTTGTCGATTTTGCCTGATAGTACGGTAATAGACGAGTTATCATCTATAGTTACACTTGGAAAGTTGCCTGCTAACTGAATTAAATCTGGAGTCGTCGCCCCAGTCACCGTAACAGTAGGGACAACCGCGCCATCTGCTGCCGTTAGCTTTACGCTCCCGCTCAGAGAAACATCGTTAGAGAATGTTCCTTGGAGTTGTACATTAATGGATGCTTCTCGTTGAGGCTGCGCGACCAATGACCCTACGTTCGCTCCACTTTGTGATTCTACAGTAGCAGTGGATTGAACTAATGTAGACCCTAATGTTGTTCCTGTTTCTGCAACTACATGGACATCAGAGAAACTTGACACGACTAGACTATCGGCTTTGGTTTCTTTTAAGTAAATACTGCGGTCTGTACCCGAGAGAACAACAATTCTAGTGGCTTGCACGCCGTCTAGAGTAGCAGAGCCGTCCTTGCCTGGATCGAGAAATAACGTACCCTTAATACGGATATTCTGTAACGTTACGCCTTCTGCATTGACTAGAAGGTTCCCGTTGACTGTTTTATCTTTGAAGATTGTCTTGGGAGTGTTTAATTCCACAGCCCCGTCTAAAATGTCAGACTGGTCGGGCTGGACATATCCTAAGCTTTGTATGGCTGAATCCGACATTACAGCTGTTCCACCTAGAACTACAGGATTCTTAAGGGCTATGTTTGTCTGGATATATCCTTTAGTACCGTCTGGAACTGCTTCTTTATTGGACAAGACAATTGCACCGCCCAATTTGGCTGCCATCGGAGCACCTGTCAACGAGTCGATAAGGCTTGTATCGCTCCCATTTGCGAAGAACATGCTGCTACCGATAATAAGGTTTTCGAATTTCTTTAGCACTTCTGTGTTTGTATCAAAACGATCATATCCACCGATTCTCGACGCGTTTGGCAGTGTATCCTTTACAGAGTCGGATACAACCGCGGTTCCGCCAATAACATAAGTATTTTTTATTCCTGATGATTTCATGAAATCCGATACAACTGTCGGAACGGAATCTTTATTAACGAGCAGAACTGGGATACCTTTGGCAGCCGCAATTGGGGCAATAGAAATTGCGTCGACATTTGCAAATGCATTAGTTACTACTACTTCTTGAAAGGGTTTAATCGTTTGGATTTCCTTTGCGATATTTACAGCCGTTTCATACCGATCATAACCACCTATCCGCACAGCTTGAATACCGACAGCGCTAAGGTCACTCTCTACTTTAGCCGAAATGACTGCTGTTCCACTTACCAAATAAACTTTTTTTACTCCTAGCTTTTCTAATTCTTTCATTGTGTCAGAAGGTACTGAGTCTTGGTCTGCAAGAAGTACTGGTCCATCGACTGCTTTGGCAAGACTTGACGAAGCAAGTGCGTCTACCATGTTCAGATCACCAGACGGTGCTAGGACTGCTGTGCTGGCCGACTGCCACCCATAGTCTGCGATCTGAACTGCTGTGCCATACCTGTCATACCCACCAAGACGAGTAAGAGTATTGATTAAGCTCTGAGTGGATTGAACATTGTACGTTGATTTTACTTGCGCCTCGCTTGCCATAGCAACTACAGGAGTTAATCCCGCAGTTACTGTGAGTGCTGTGATAGCTAGTGATGCAACAAACCTATTAGGATAAAATCTTGACACCTAATTTCCTCCTTCTTATCTTATCTATATCCAGAGATATTCCCTAGATATGGCAATTTTGTCTTGCCACTGTAATGATACCTAATCAATTCGACAAAGCTACGAATTTCTTGTGAATTTAGAATTACAATATTGTCATTTTCTTGATCCACAAATGGGAGTAAGATTTACCTGCACTACAAACATACTTAACTATCTCCTAAGCGCAAGTGAACTCGTTCAGCTTTTTAGCTGAACGAGTTCACTTGCTGTTCTTCCATAATTCTTAATGTAACTCTTGATAGAATAAACTCATGAAAAAGCTGTAAATTTCTCATAAAGAGGGACCCTGATTGTGCTTCCCGAACAACAAATTTACTTGAACAAATGCAGGATATTTATTTTGGGCGCAGAATAATACAAAATTAAAGAGATTTGTAGGACATAAAGGAGTGAATTGTTTGAAATTGGAGAATAAAGGGCTGGGCTTTCAGGTCACAGTCTTGATGCTGTTTATTGCTTTGGCTGCAGGGGTTGTCGGAACCATCGGAATTTACGGGATGTATCAAATGAACGATACTTCGAATATGGTTTATGAACAAGATGTGGTTCCATTAAACCAACTCTCGGAGATGCGTTTCGATGCCCAGGTCTATCGGTCGGATGTTGCATTAGCAGTCAGCGCGCGCACCCCCGAAGAACGGCAAATTTTCTTAGCTGATATTAACGAGAAAAGTAAGGATATAGAAGAACATATGGGCCAGTATGAAGCTATTTCAAAATCTGCCCAAGAGTCAGATTCTTGGAGACAGTTTAAAGCCGCTTGGAATGATTATGTGGCGGCATCTAAAGTTACCATTCAAGCTGCAGAAGAAGGTCGGATGGACGATGCTAAAACCAATATGTATGAGGTTGCTGGAACCAAACATAAGTTAGCTGGGGATATCCTTCAAAAGATAGTGGACTCCAAAATGGATGAGGTAAACATGCACAGTACGGTAACCTCAAACGAGATCTTCACGAAGGCGACACGCATTTCAGTCATTCTTGTCGTAATTGATGTCTTAGTAAGCTTCGTCATCGGCTGGTTTTTGAGCCGAGCCCTCGGCAATATGATGCGTAATTTTGTACTCAATGCGAATGAAATCGCTTCGGGGGATATTGGCCAGAGGAAGAAGGCCCCTTGGAAAGCCTGGAACCGTGAAGGGGCTGAACTGCTAAAAGCCTTTGGCGATATGGGGATCTCCTTGAGAGCTACCATTACGAAAGTAGTCGATATGGCGAGTCAATTGGCACGAACTGCTCAGGAAATGCGCTTAGGGGCCGAACAATCAGCTCACGCGGCAGAACAGGTCGCCTCCTCGGCGACTGAAATTGCAACCGATGCTGAAATGCAAGTCCAGGAGATGACGCAAAATCATGAACGGATAAGTTTAATGATCGATGAACTAAACCAAACAGAACAAGATGCCGAAAAAGTAAGCCTAGCATCCAGTCGTTCCGCTGAGCTTTCGCGCAATGGAAATATCGCCCTCGGACAAGTGGTCAAGCAAATGGATGAAATAGAGAGTCAAGTTCATAGTCTGAGCCAGGTAATTGGAGACGTGGATGAAAAGTCCGAGGAGATCGCTAAGACGGTGCAAATCATCGACAGTATTGCGCAACAAACCAACCTCTTAGCATTAAATGCTGCGATTGAAGCCGCACGTGCTGGAGAAAACGGTCGGGGATTTGCGGTTGTTGCAGAAGAAGTCCGCAAACTTGCCGAGCAAGTTCAAACAAGCTTAGTTGATATTTCTCAGCGAGTACAGGAAATGCAACGGGCTTCCCGGAGTGCCCATCAAGGGATGAAAACTAGTGTAGATAGTGTAAATCAAGGAAGTGCCTACTTAAAAGAAATTTCCAATCAATTTACCGTAATCCTGGGTTCTGTGGAAGAGAGTGCTGGATTGGCGCAGGACATTGAAACCACTGTGCAGAAAGTACAACAGGACGGTGAACAAATAAAAATTGGCATGCAAAACGTCGTAAATCAGGCCGAATCCACCTCAGCGGGCACACAGACCACAGCTGCTGCTGCAGAAGAACAAAACGCCTCTGTCGAGGAATTGTTCGCCTCGGCAGAAAGCTTAAACGATTTAGCTAAGGATTTGAAGCAGTTAATGGATTACTTTAGACTATAGACCTATCAGATTTTAAATCCTTTATGAGCATTTTGCATTGTCTGAGAATCCAGATTCTATTACAGGAATGTAACGACGCTTAATAGGACACAAAGATTTTCAGGAACGAATAAAAGTAGACTGAAGTTTGTAAACTTGGTCTACTTTTATTCGTTTTGAAAGCTTATTTTATTTTCACCGCGTTCTTTATCCCATGATCTTTTTCTTTAATGCCAGAACTCCGAGTCCTAGGTTTCTTTCTGTTCCCTAACCGAAATAGCAATCTTATAGAGGATTGTAAGAAGCAGCATCCCAATCGCATAGACCCCCAGTGTCACAGATATCTCGGTGTAGGTTATCACATACTCAGTGACTCTATCAAAAGGATTTGGAATAAATCCGCTAATCACCAGACCCATTCCTTTGTCAATCCAATTAGCTGCAATGATCGCTACAAGGGCTAAGGACAAGATTTTATCATTCTTTCGTGTACTCGGAAAAAGCAGTAATCCAATTCCTACAAAGGCGAGAATAGTGGCTGTCCACATAAAAGGAACCAGTCTTGTATGGCCCTCAAGCCCGACGAAGAGATATTTAAGAGGAGCCTTGGCTTCGGGTATATTACTATAAAAGGCTGTGAAAAACTCAAGCCCGTAAAAGAAAACATTTGCTATCATAGCATAGGTAACAATCTTGACTAGCGCTTGAATGGCACCAACGCCCGGGTCTGGGTCAAATCTACTGACTCTTCTTACCAATAAACACAAAAGAATCAGAATTGCTGGGCCAGCTGCAAAAGCGGAGGCCAGAAATCGTGCTGCCATAATTGCGGATAACCAAAGATGCCTGCCGGGTAGACCAGCGTATAAGAACGCTGTCACCGTATGAATACTCACTGCCCAAGGAATGGAAAGGTAAATGATCGGTTTTACCCACGCCGGCGATGGACTTCCTTTGCTCTCAGCGCCTAGTGTCGTCCACCCAATCACAATGTTAAGCACGAGATATCCAGATAAGACCAACATATCCCAAAACATCATGGAATGGGGGCTTGGATACAAAATGACATTCAAGACTCGCAGTGGTTGACCCAAATCGACAATAATAAATAGCATACTCATAATCACAGAGGAGATCGCTAAAAATTCACCGAGGATGACCATCTTACCAAATTTCTTAAAGTCATGAAGATAATAAGGCAAGACAAGCATAACAGCAGAAGCAGCGACACCCACGAGAAACGTAAACTGGGCGATGTACAAACCCCACGAAACATCCCTACTCATGCCCGTTACTCCCAGGCCATAGCTATATTGCTTAAAGTAAGAGTAGAGGCCTACCGTGATGACAGCAAGTAAGACAAAAACCCATGTCCAGTAACGTCGACTACCAGTCAAAGCTCTTTCAAACAAGATCCCCACCCCCTACTAGGTAGTAGACGCTTGGTTGGGTACCCAGCTCAGGTTTACGCCGAATCGTGTATTGCGAACTAACAATTTTTCGGACCTCAGATTTGGGGTCATCTAAGTCTCCGAAAATTAACCCTCCCTTGGACTCTTCCACACACGCTGGCATTAGCCCTTTTTCCAAGCGCTCCACGCAGAAATTACATTTTTCCACAACCCCAAGGGTACGGGTTGGAAAATCCGGATTTATCTCCTTGATAAAAGGCCTAGGATCCCTAAAATTAAAACTTCTCGCTCCGTAAGGACAGGCTGCCATGCAAAATCGACAGCCAATACAACGGTGGAAATCCATGTCGACAATTCCATCGGGTCTCTGAAAAGTAGCCTCAGTGGGGCATGCCTTGACGCAAGGAGGATTCTCACAATGATTGCACAAAATTATAAAGGGATAGTTTTTTACACTTTCTTTCATATATCTGTTATTCTGGCTAGGAAAGGCATGTTCATAATCCTCATTCCATATCCATTTGATCTCATCCTTAGGATTACCTAGGGATGGAACATTATGGACACTATGACACGCCTCAATAACTCGATTATAGTCTTCTTGGGTTTTAAATTTACTCATATCTACAACCATAGCCCAACGTTTCGCTACCAGACCTTGTTGAGGTGTTTCATATTCGGAGGCCTCCACCTTCCTGAGGAGCCCGGTAATACCAAAGGTTCCTCCCAGACCTAATGCGGTGATCATACCAGCTTTTCTAAAAAAACGTCTTCTGTTTAGACTCATTTTGCGGCCTCCTGTGGCCAAGTATGACAACTCCAACAGTTTGGCTTTACAGCTGTATAATTATGGCATGAAACACAGAATTGATCAGACGTATTTAATGCCGGATCAGAATGACAGTTTAAGCAGGTTTGAAGACTAATTTTGAATGACTTCCCTTGACTATTAATATATTCCGTTTTGCCCATGCGCACAGCTTCATCTCTCCATCGTAGCAGCAATTGCATGTGATTGGCCCTCATCCATTCCGTTGGCTCGACACACTGCTTATCCGCTAGTTGTAGGATAGCCGGAGTATTCAGATTTATTTCCGGTCCCTTGTTGGCTTTCCCCCTATTATAGAAGAAAGGTAAGCTAAGTAAAGCAACAAAGATAACAAGCGACGCAATTATTTTTCCTCCTTTGTACATTATCCATTACCCTCCTTTTGCAGTGTGTAGGATTCCCCCTTTAAATGATCCTCTCACAACTTTATCAGAAACCTTGTAACCGCAACTCTTATATACCATTAATCCCTACATATTATCTCTAAATTGTAGTCGATTATGTAAAATGAGTTCAGGTACGATCAGCATACAAAGCAAAGTCGCATGAAAGACTGAATTCACTATCTAGTTTCTAAAGAGATAAAAGTAGCCGTGGAATAGATCCTCAGCCACTTTTATTTTATCAATAGTGAACTCGCTTTGCTCGATGATCAAAGCCAAGAAAACTGCTTCGATTATTCCGACTTAACAATTTAACTTAATCCACAAATTCACAAGAAATTCATAAGTTTTTCATAGTAAGTTCATAAGGATATGCTATCTTGATTAGGCAGGTGACAACTTGTATAAAAGAAAGGAGATGTCACATGAAAAAACTAATCAGCTTAGCTATCCTTGGTGTTTTTCTAATGTTAGCACCAGCCCAAACAGTTCAGGCTGCAGTGGGGGATACCTTGTTAAAGGTAGGAACAACTGGTTCAGATGTTGTTCAACTACAAACTGAACTTAACTATCTAGGTTATAACGTCGGCATAGTCGATGGAATCTTTGGATCAAATACTCAGGCAGCAGTAAAAGCTTTCCAATCTGCTCAATCCTTGAGCGCAGACGGAATCGTAGGTCCCATTACTGGTAACCAACTTAACTCTCTTTATGCAACCAAAGTAAGTCAAAAGAGTAATACCCAATCCCGACAAGAGAAAGCAAATGCTATTATCGCAACTGGTAAAAAGTATATCGGTGTTTCATATTTATGGGGTGGGACATCTCCTGGGACAGGTTTTGACTGTTCAGGTTATGTACAGTATGTCTTTGCCCAAAACGGGATTTCTTTACCAAGGGTTTCCCGCGATCAGTACACAGTTGGAACTTCCGTGGACTTCAATAACCTCCAGCCGGGAGACTTAGTCTTCTTTTCCTTTGCCCGAAATGGGATTGTCGACCACGATGGCATCTATATAGGAAACGGTCAGTTCATCAACTCTTCCAGTTCCAAGGGTGTTACAATTTATGATCTTGGTCCCTATTGGAAATCTGTTTATGTTGGTGCTAAACGAGTATTCTAAGCGTTCCAATCAAACGTAGCTTAATTTTGTACTTGGGAAGATAACAAAAGCACAGACCCTTAATCATCGGTCTGTGCCTTTCTTTTATCCTATCCTTAGCACCCGTTTGAAACAATTTAATGTCACTGCCACTGTTCTTGCCCATGTAGCTGCCCTTTCCGACTACTCACTGCTGGGTGAGCAAAACGAACCTCACTCGCGTGTTTCTCTAATTCATTATAATTCTTTCTTAAAATATCTGACAACAACTCGTGATCATGGAGTAGGTTGATTAAGACGTGCTCATCCTTGGTCTGGGTGGTTTGGGTATTGGTGAGAAGACTAAAAGGCCGATAAACGAGTGCATCTTGAATTTTTAATGTCTTGAATATTTTCCGGTCGTATTCACTGCTGACAGTCAACGAAGAGATAATGCTAATTCCAAGTCCTGCGGAGACCACTTGTTTAATCGCCTGAATACTTTCTAGTTCCATAGTTACATTCAATTGATTCAGATCAACCCCTCTATCTTTAAGGGCCATCTCCATCACCTTGCGAGTCCCGGAACCTTCCTCTCGTGTCACCAGACGCTCATTTGGGAGTTCAGCTAGGGTAATGCTATTCTTTGAGGCCCAGGGGTGAAAATGAGGAATCACAACTACCAATTCGTCATCCCAAAAATTCTCCACCTTAAGGTCTTTATGCTGAGGGGCTGTCCCTTCGATTAGGGCTATATGCATTTTTTTCTCTGAAACATCTTGAGTAATCGACTCCGTATTACTGATCTTTACTTTGAAGTCCACGTCTGGGTGGGTCTTAGACAAATACGCCATAATATTGGGAAGAATATACTCTCCAATCGTTAAAGTCGCACCGAGATAAATAAGTCTTCTCTGATTAAGTCTT